>CBDTYP010000461.1:0-2211 GCA_965364645.1 uncultured Gammaproteobacteria bacterium
CGTAGGACACCTGGTAGAGCCCCGGCAACGCCGACATCTCGACGCTGTCCGGCGGAATGTTCGGGACGATCTTCTGCAGGGCCGCCATGACCTCCGCGGGTGGATCCTCCGCGACGGCCGGTTGCCAGAGGATGCTCATCGCGGTCAGGGCGGCTGCCGCCAGAAAGCCTTTTCGAGACATGTAAGTAACTCTCTTCGATACTATTCGGAGCATAAGCGCTGAGACCCCCGGCGTCACCCGAGAGTTCCTCTTATTCCGGCGTTCTGTGACGGGCGACCGCCTTGCCCGCCCCCGGGGCGCTCCGTATAGTCCAGCGCAGGGCAGCCTCAGGAATTTCCATGCTGAATGCGAGTCGCGAGATCCCCGGGGGCGAATGGAAGCTCACCCTCGACTACGTGCTCGCGGAACTCGTAGCCGACGGTCTCATCAGCGAGGACCAGGCCCGGGAGCTCGGCGTCGGTCGCCCGGCGGACCCCTCGGTGCATCCCCTGGCGCGGGTCGCGGCACAGGAGTGGCAGAGCGCGAAGGCGCCGCACACGCCCCTTACGCTCGAACGCCTGACCCGCTGGTTGAGCGAGAAGTCGAATCTTCCTTATCTGCGCATCGATCCGTTGCGCATCGACGTCGGCGCCGTTACCAGCGTCATCAAGCAAGCCTACGCCACACGCTTCAAGATTCTGCCCGTGGCCGTGAAGGGCGACCGCGTCACCATCGCAACGGCCGAGCCCTACGTTCGCGAGTGGGAGCGCGAGCTCTCCGGCATGCTCAAGCTGCGCTTCGATCGGGTCATCGCCAACCCCCTGGATCTGGATCGCTACCTCGCGGAGTTCTACGCGGTCAGCCGCTCCATCGCCGGCGCTTCGAGCGACTCGCGCGCCTCTCCGATCAGCAGCGTGGGCAACCTGGAACAGCTGGTGGAGCTCGGCAGGACCGGCGAGCCGGACGCGAACGATCAGCACGTGGTTCGCATCGTCGATTGGTTGCTGCAGTATGCGTTCGATCAACGGGCGAGCGACATCCATCTCGAGCCGCGCCGGGACACCGGCAACATCCGCTTTCGAATCGACGGGGTGTTGCATCTGGTGCACCAGATCCCGACGCCGGTGCTGAACGCGGCGGTGAGCCGCCTGAAGGCCCTCGGCCGCATGGATATCATCGAGAAGCGCCGGCCCCAGGATGGACGCATCAAGACGCTCACGCCGGAACGCAAGGAGGTGGAGCTCAGGCTCTCCACCATGCCGACCACGTTCGGCGAGAAGCTCGTCATGCGCATATTCGATCCGGAAGTGCTGGTGCGATCACTCACCGATCTCGGCTTCTCGCCCAACGAGGAGAAGCAATGGCAGGCCATGGTGACCCAACCCTACGGCATGGTCGTCGTCACGGGTCCCACCGGCTCCGGTAAGACCACCACGCTCTACTCGGCGCTGAAGCGGCTGTCCCGACCCGAGGTCAACATCTGCACTATCGAGGACCCCATCGAGCTCGTGGACGCGGACCTCAATCAGATGTACGTCCAGCACCAGATCGGTCTCGATTTCGCCACCGGCGTGCGCACACTGCTGCGCCAGGATCCCGACATCATCATGGTGGGGGAGATCCGGGACGAGGAGACTGCTGAGACCGCCGTCCAGGCGGCTCTCACGGGGCATCTCGTGCTCACGACCCTGCACACGAACGACGCGCCATCGACCGTGACCCGCTTCCTCGAGCTCGGCGTGCCGCCCTACCTGCTCAAGGTGGCGCTTCTCGGCGTCGTCGCCCAACGCCTCGTGCGCACCCTTTGTCACCACTGTAAGCAACCGACGGAGATATCGGAGGACCAGTGGCGCTCGCTGGTGGCCCCGATGCGTCCCAGGCGCCCCGGGAAAGTGTTCGCACCGGTCGGCTGCGACGAGTGCCGCCACACCGGATATCTGGGGCGCATCGGCATCTACGAGGTCATGCGACTCAGCGACGATCTCCGCCGGATCATCACGGTGGATACCGACAGCCGGCGCATGCGCGCAGCGGCGCTCAAGGGGGGCATGCTCCCCCTTCGCATCAGCGGCGCCCAGAAAGTCGCCGCCGGCCTCACCACCGCCGCAGAAGTATTCGCCGCCGTCCAGGACGAAGACGCGGATTAGGTAGCTGCACAGGCGAATTCTGCACCGGCGTACCAGTCAAAGCCCCCTCCCCCTCGCCTCGAGGGGGAGGGACGGGGAGGGGGT
>CBDTYP010000462.1:0-2199 GCA_965364645.1 uncultured Gammaproteobacteria bacterium
ATCTCTACGACTGGTACGTGTGCGTGCGCGACGGATACGTGCAGGCGCTGTGGCCCATCGTCGCCCGTGGGGCATTGCTGTAACGATTGGATTCGTCCGCTGTAGGAGCGAGCTTGCTCGCGAACGCGGCCTCATTCGCGAGCAAGCTCGCTCCTACAGGTCTATCCGGTTCAAGCGCAGTGCGTTCGCGATCACCGAGACCGAGCTGAAGCTCATCGCCGCCGCCGCGATCATCGGGCTCAGCAGGACGCCGAAGAAGGGAAACAACACCCCCGCCGCCACCGGCACGCCGATGGAGTTGTAGGCGAAGGCGAAGAAGAGGTTCTGCCGGATGTTGCGCATCGTCGCGCGGCTCAGGCGCCGGGCGCGGACGATGCCGCGGAGATCTCCCTTGACCAGCGTGACGCCGGCGCTCTCCATGGCGACGTCGGCGCCCGTGCCCATGGCGATGCCTACGTGGGCCTGGGCGAGGGCAGGCGCGTCGTTGATGCCGTCGCCGGCCATGGCAACGATACGGCCTTCGTCCTGGAGGCGTCGGATCTCCGCGGCCTTCTCACCCGGGAGCACGTCCGCGACGATGTCGTCGAGCCCGAGCCGCGCGGCGACGGCTCTGGCGGTGGTCTCGCTGTCGCCGGTCAGCATGACGATGCGAACGCCTTCCCCGTGCAAGGCCTCGATGGCGGCCTGTGTGGTCTCCTTCACCGGATCAGCGACGCCGACGAGTCCCACCGCGCGGCCGTCCACACAAACGAACATGACGACCTGGCCCTCGGCGCGCGCGGCCTCGGCACGCTCGGCGAGAACGCCTACCTCGACTCCCGATTCGGAAAGCAGCGCGCGATTGCCGATCGCCACCGCGCGGCCGTCGACTTCGCCGCTGACGCCCCTACCGGTGATGGACTCGAACCCGCCGGCGCTGCCGACGGTGATGCCCCGCTCCCGGGCGCCCTCGACGATGGCCGCCGCCAACGGATGCTCGCTGCCCTGCTCCAGCGTCGCCGCGAGCCGGAGGAGTGTCGCTTCGTCCACGTCACCCACGGGCTCCACGAGCACGAGCTTCGGCTTCCCTTCGGTCAGGGTGCCGGTCTTGTCCACCACCAGGGTCTGCACCTGGCCCATGACCTCGACCGCCTCCGCGTCCTTGAACAGCACGCCGGCGCTCGCACCCTTGCCCGTGGCTGTCATGATGGACATGGGCGTCGCCAGGCCGAGCGCGCAGGGGCAGGCGATGATCAGCACCGCTACGGAGTTGATGATGGCGTAGGCCATCGCCGGCGCCGGGCCCGCGAGCGCCCAGACAGCGAAGGTAATCACGGCGACGGCCATGACCGCGGGGACGAAGTAACCGGCGACGACGTCGGCGAGCTTCTGGATGGGTGCGCGGCTGCGCTGGGCCTGGGACACCATCTGTACGATCTGCGCGAGCATGGTATCCGCGCCGACCCGCCGCGCCTCGACGACCAGGCTGCCCGTGCCGTTGATGGTGGCGCCGACGACCGCGTCGCCGGGACCCTTGCGCACAGGGATGGGCTCGCCGGAGATCATGGACTCGTCCACGCTGCTGTCGCCTTCCAACACGACACCGTCCACAGGCACCTTCTCCCCGGGGCGGACGCGCAGACGATCGCCGACGTGCACGTGCTCCAGGGGAACGTCCTCCTCGGCGCCGTCGGCATCGATGCGACGCGCCGTGCTCGGCGCGAGCCCGAGCAACGCGCGGATGGCGGCGCCAGTGCGGTTACGGGCGCGGAGCTCCATCACCTGTCCCACCAGAACCAGGGTCACGATCATGGCCGCCGCCTCGAAATACACCGCCACCCTGCCGTTGGCGTCCCGGAACGCGGCGGGGAAGAGATCCGGCGCGATGGTGGCGATCACGCTGTAGGCATAGGCCACCCCGGTGCCGAGGGCGATGAGGGTGAACATGTTGAGATTCCGGGTCTTCATGGACGCCCATCCCCGTTGGAAGAAGGGCCAGCCGCCCCACAGAACCACCGGCGTCGCCAGCGCCAGCTCCAGCCACGCGAGCACGCGATGGGAGCCGAGCCACTCGAAGGAGACGCCGGGGAGCATGCCGCCCATGGCGATTATGAGAAGCGGCAGCGTGAGCACGGCGCTCACCCGGAAGCGCCGGGTCATGTCCACGAGCTCCGGATTCTCCGGCTCCTCGGCGGTGACCGTCATGGGCTCCAGCGCCAT
>CBDTYP010000463.1:0-2196 GCA_965364645.1 uncultured Gammaproteobacteria bacterium
GTCTTCCACTGGGCACGCAGGTAAGCGTTGCTGTCGTCGTAGGCGATCTGTAGAGACAGATCGATGGTGGGCTGCTTGCCTTTCACAGGCATCGGCTCGAGCCGCCCCCCGGAAACGATCAGCTCCCCGATTTCCTGCTCCTCGCCTTCGTGACAAGAAACACAGCTGTCGCCTCTGGCGACCTTCTTGTCGGCTCGTTTGTGGTCCTTGCTGTGCAGCCACTCGTAGCTGGACTGCCCAGGGTAGAAGAGCTTGATTGTCTTCACCGGAACCTTGGACCAGTCCGCCGGCGCTGCCGAGTACGCGATTGACGGGGCTCCGAACGCCAGGGCTGCCGAAAAAGCGGCGGCGGCCACGGGCCTGATGAGATTCCCGAGCGTATTGGACTTTTCGATGAACATATCCCCAACTCCATTGCCAGACTTCTAAGGACTGTCTTGCAACTTTAAGCCAGAGGTCGGAGGCGGCAGTTGATCTTGATCAAGGTCAATGGTGCCTGCCGATTCTCATGGTTAGCTTTGTCCGGCTTCTGAGATTCAACCCTGGCGACTCTGGTCATGCTGATTAAGACAAGAAAGGGACTCGAGCTTCCCATCACCGGCGTGCCCGAGCAATCGATTCACGCTGGCGCCGCGGTCGGCAGTGTCGCGCTTCTGGGACCGGACTATCTGGGCATCAAGCCGACCATGCAGGTCCAGGAAGGCGACCGAGTCAAGCTCGGCCAGACCCTCTTCACGGACAAGAAGAACCCCGGTGTCAACTTCACGTCACCGGGAAGCGGAATCGTGGAATCCATCAACAGGGGAGCACGGCGAGTTCTGCAGTCGGTGGTGATCCGACTCGCCGACGAGGAAGACGGCGAGCGTGAGAAGTTCAGTCGATACGACCGCGACGGGCTCGCGAGCCTTGGCGACACGCAAGCGCGGGAGACCCTGCTGGCTTCCGGGCTCTGGACGGCGTTACGCACCCGGCCTTACTCGAAGGTGCCGTCGCCGGAAGACGTGCCGAGCGCGATCTTCGTTACTGCAATGGACAGCAATCCCCTGGCCGCCGAACCAGCCGTCGTACTCGAGGGGCTCCGCGAGGAGTTCCGCGACGGCCTGACCATCCTCTCGAGGCTCTTTGACGGCTCGATCTACGTATGCAAGGCGCACGGTAGCAGTATCCCTCTGCCGGCGCAGGAGCGCGTCGTCATCGCCGAGTTCGACGGACCGCATCCGGCCGGGCTCGTCGGAACCCACATTCATTTTCTCGAGCCCGTCGGCGCGGCACGCAGCGTATGGCACGTCGGCTATCAGGATGTGGTCGCCATGGGCAAGCTGTTCGTGAGTGGCGAGCTCTGGGTCGAGCGCGTCGTGTCCCTGGCTGGTCCCGTCGTGCAGCACCCTCGGCTGCTGCGCACACGCCTAGGCGCCAATACCGAGGATCTGGTCCGAGGCGAGCTGACCCGGGAAGAATGCCGGGTGCTCTCGGGCTCCGTGTTCAACGGCCGCCGGGCCGCCGGTTGGGCATGCTTTCTCGGCCGCTATCACACCCAGCTGAGTGTCTTGAGAGAAGACCGAGAGCGGCAACTCTTCGGGTGGATCTCCCCCGGCGTCGACAAGTACTCGGCCGCCAACGTGTTCCTGTCGAGCCTCAGACGAAGCGCGAAGCGTTTCGGTTTCACGACTTCCCAGAACGGCAGCCCCCGCGCCATGGTGCCCATCGGCACCTACGAACGCGTGATGCCCTTAGACGTCCTTCCGACGCAACTCCTACGCGCGCTGCTGGTGCGCGACACGGACTCAGCCCAGGCCCTGGGTTGCCTGGAGCTCGACGAAGAGGACCTCGCGCTCTGCTCCTTCGTGTGCCCGAGCAAGTACGACTACGGCCCCGCGCTCAGAGCAAACCTCGAGCAGATCGAGCGGGAAGGCTGATGCGCAGGCTCCGGCGAATTCTCGACAAGGTTCACCCCTACTTCGCCAGAGGGGGCCCCTATCATCGCTTCTACGCCGTCTACGAGGCAGTCGACACGTTTCTCTACACGCCGGGCGACGTGACCCGGGGCGCGCCCCACGTTCGAGACGGCATCGACCTGAAGCGGGTCATGATTTTCGTGTGGGTCGCCGCCTTCCCCGCGATCCTCATGGGACTCTGGAACACCGGCTTCCAGGCCAATACCGCCATGGCGGCGTTGGATGTGCAAGCCGCCAGCGG
>CBDTYP010000464.1:0-2183 GCA_965364645.1 uncultured Gammaproteobacteria bacterium
CGTGGTTGCCGATGAGGAGGCCCGCGACGACCATCGCGATGGGTCCGGACGTGTGTATGGCGAGGGCCAGGGAGTACCCGCCCATCACCAGCGCGAGGGTAATCAGCACCTCGACGCTGTAGTTGTCGACGCGGCTCAGCATCCAGTAGGCGGAAGCACCCAGCACCAATCCCAGAACGACACCGCCGACTGCCTCCTCCACGAAAAGCAACGCGATGTCGGGAGGAGACAGCTCCTCACTGCCGGTCGCGATCTTGAGCACGACGATGAAGAGCACGACGCCGACACCATCGTTGAAGAGCGACTCACCGGTAATCTTGGTCTCGAGGGACTTGGGCGCGCCGGCGGACTTCAGAATGCCCAGGACCGCGATCGGATCTGTCGGTGAGATCAGCGTACCGAACAACAGGCAGTATATGAACGGCACTGGCAAATCGAGCGCGGACGCGAGCAGCCAGAACATCGCGCCCACCAGGAACGAGGAAGAGATCGTGCCGACAGTTGCGAGAGTGGCGATGACCCACTTCTGTTGCGCGAGATCGTTGAGATTGACATGCAGGGCGCCCGCAAAAAGCAGGAAGCTCAACATACCGTGCATCAGCGTCTCGTTGAAATCGATGCGGAGCACGAAGCGCTCGACCGCCTGCTCGAGTCCGGGAAAACCGAGCTTCGCGAGGGCGATGAGAGCGAGAGACATGACCAGCGCGATCAGCATCAGTCCGATCGCCGCCGGCAGCTTGATATATCGGTAATTGATGTAGCTGAATACGGCGGCGATGGTGACCAGGACGGCCGTTACGTCAAATATGCCCATGCCGACTACGAAACATCCAATCTAATGCGGTACTCTAGCATACCCTCTCCAGGATTCTGGAGTGGGAGCTATGATGACTTTCGATCGCATCCGCAGGATTCACCTTGCCGGCCAGCGCTGGATCAAATGAGAACACGTTTTCTCTGGTCACCATGCCTTCAATAGCTATGAACGGATTCGGTGTAGGGTTGAGCGTTAGCCAGTCAGATCCCTGCCCTACATGGATTCCCAAATCAAGTGCCGTCTTTACCCGCATCGACTTCTGATAGCGTTCTTCACCGATAGGCGGCACGAACGAAGCACTTACCGCTACGTGTGGTCCGCCGGATCCCGTGACGCCTTCCATGTCTGCGTTGGAACCGACGACTAGAAACTTCCCGTCGTTGCGCACCCGGCCCTCCCTTGCCCGGACGGTGCCCATGGTACCGGCTTTTCGAAGTCATACCAGACCCGCTCCTGGAGGGTCGACCCGGTGCGCCGCAGCCGGTAGGCTTCGCTTTCCGAGAATCATGGGAGAGGTCCCAGAAATGCCCGTAGAAGAAGGAAAGGCCGCGCCGGCATTCACGCTGAAGGATTCGTCCGGGAAGAAGGTCTCGCTCAAGGACTTCCGTGGCAAGGATGTGATCGTCTACTTCTACCCCAAGGACGACACCCCGGGATGCACTAAGGAAGCCTGCGGATTTCGGGACCATTGGAAGAAGATCCAGAAGACTGGCGCGGTCGTGCTCGGCATCTCCCCCGACGACGAGGCGTCCCACGAGAAGTTCATCGCCAAGTACAGGCTGCCCTTCACCCTGCTCTGCGATCCGAACCGGAAGGTGATGGAGAAGTACGGGGCTTACGGCGAGAAGATGATGTACGGGAAGAAGACCGTGGGTGTTATCCGCTCTACAACGTGGGTCGGCCCCGACGGTAAGGTCAAGAAGCACTGGAAGCGGGTCGCGAGCGCGGCGGCTCACCCGGACAAGGTGCTCGAGCTGCTGAAGGCGGGCGCCGGTTAGACGCCTCAGTAGAGCAGCGAGGACATGCGGGATCGATAACGGCCGACGAGAGGATCGTCGCCGCCGAGCATCTCGAACACCGACAGCAGCCCCTTGCGTCCCGCGTCGTCGCGAAAGCCCCGATCGGTGCGCAGGATCTCCAGGAACTGATCGAGTGCCGCCTCGTGGTCGCCATTGGTGATGTGGATGGCGGCCAGCCGATAGCGTGACTCGCAGTCTGTCGGATCGGCCTCGATCGCCCGCAGGAGCTCGCCGGCATCCGGTGCCTCCACCGCGGAATCGGCGAACGACAAGCGCGCCATCGCCGCCTTCACGTCTCCTTCCATCCTCTCGTTCACGGGCAGTGCTTCCAGCAGTCCTTTCGCCGC
>CBDTYP010000465.1:0-2181 GCA_965364645.1 uncultured Gammaproteobacteria bacterium
CGCCCAGCCAGGTCACCAACACGAGCGCGATCCCGGAAATCAGCATCAGCGCCGTGGCGCGCCGGAGCATCGTCACCTCGTGATCGGTCTTCACCGCCCGCGCGAACATGATCGGGTCGTAGGCGTCGACGACGTCGGTCCCGGCGAGTCCGAGCCGGTGCGCGAAAGCCAGGTCGTCAAAGGCGACGCGCCCGCCCGCGAGACCGAGATCCTCGATCGCACCCCGGCAGGCGTCGCCCATGTTGAACGCGTAGCTGGCGCGCGCCTTTTCGACCCACTCGACGCCGCGCCCGGCGGCGGGGATGAAGCGGTCGACGTCGCCGGCGTCCGCCGGGAGGTCCAGCGGCATCATCACCGCGCGAAAGGGCCTCACGTCCTCGATCCACGTGGGCTGGCTCAACAGATTTCCGAGGTAGTAGTCGGCCAGCACGAACACGGGATGCTCGGGGGCGTGGCGGGAGAGCACCACCGCATAGGGGCGTGGCTCGTCGGACTTGTGGGCGATGCTGTTGAGGCCCGTGAGATAGAAGACGTTGAGCATGGAGGTGGCCACGATGCCGTCGAGGTTCCGCGCCTCCATGGCATGCAGCAGCCGCTCCAGGTTGCAGAAACGTTCAGGCAACGGCTTGCGCTCAGGGGTGGAGGGCCTCCCGCTTGTCGAATCTGCGCTCATGTCTTCGATCTCCGATTCCAGGGTCCGATGACGGAACTATATCGCAGCTGACGCGATCGGCGCTGTTGGCGTCCGAGGACTGATGCTTGGCCACCCAGGCCGCGCTCCCGCCCGGGTCCAGGGGCATCCTCTCACCGTGGCCGTCAACGGGGCGGCCGAGCCAGGGAGGTTTCGCCGTGTCCGTCACGCCTTTTACGAGCTACACCGACAAGGTCGCGCACATCATGGGGACCTACGGTCTGCCCTTGCAGCCCGAGGTACTGGATACACTACGCGAGGACATGCGCGCGTCGAAGCTGGGCCGGCACAACCGGCTTGCAGAGGAGGACGCCGCGATCTACCTCGCCCGCAGCCTGCACGCCATGGTGATGGCGGATCTGTGTGCCTGCGTCGGCACCAGCACGATCGACGGTATCCAGGGCGCGTGGGCCAGGTTCACTCAGCAGGCCATGTACCGGGCCGACCTCGGCCTCATCAACATGGTGCTCTTCGAGCACGAGATCCTGCCGCTTATCGACGACATTGAGCGCGTCCTTCCCCCGGATGTTCCCACCCAGGAGCTCTCGTCTCCGGCGTTCGCGGCGCGCCGGCCCGGCGTGGCCTTGTGACTCTGTATCCCCTGGCGCGGCCGGCGATCCTTCTCGGGATCGCCGCCGCGCTGTGGCTCGGCGCCGATCTGCTCTGGAGCGTGGGTACGGACATCCGCGAGACCGCGTTGAACCCGGCCTGCCAGCTGCTTAGCGACCGCGCGTCCATGGGGCTCGACTGCGCGTCCCAGAATCAGTTCGGCTTCTTCCTCGCTATCATCGCGCCGTTTCTGGGCTTCGGAGCCGCTGTCGCCCTGCTCGCCGGGCTCGTCACGGCCTTCAAACGGGGAAGGCGCCTTTTCCTGACCCGGCCCGTGGCATACCATGCCGAGAGGGGAGCGTGGCAGGAAGCGGGGGGTGAGTCTCATGGGTTCGACGTCACTGGAGCTGCTCCAGGCAATGCCGATCTTCGGGGCGATAAAGGACGACACGCTGGATTTTCTTCTCCAGCGATCCGAGGAGGTGAGCGTTGACCAGGACGAGTACTTCTTCCGGGAAAACGATCAGGGTTCGTCGATGTTCGTCCTCGAGGAGGGCAAGGTCGCGGTCCTGAAGACATGGGTCGATCAGACCCAGAGTCTCGCGTTTCTCAATCGCGGCGACTGCTTCGGCGAGATGGCGCTCATCGAGATGGGCGCGCGCAGCGCGTCGGTGCAGGCGATGGAAGACTGTACCGCGCTCGAGATGTCCATCGACACCTTGCACGAGTTGTACCAGCAGGATCTCGAGCAGTTCACCATCATCCAGATGAACATGGGTCGCGAGGTCTGCCGGCGACTGCGGCGGGCGGACGATCTCCTCTTCCAGGTGCGCATGCAGAGCAGCACGCCGGATCCGGGCTACCGCCACTACCTCGGCTAGATCAGCTCTGTAGGAGCGAGCTTGCTCGCGAATGAGGCCTCATTCGCGAGCAAGCTCGCT
>CBDTYP010000466.1:0-2167 GCA_965364645.1 uncultured Gammaproteobacteria bacterium
GGAGCGAGCTTGCTCGCGAATGAGGCGTCATTCGCGAGCAAGCTCGCTCCTACAGTGTTTTGTCCGAACGCTGCGGCTGGTTTACAGGTGAGACACCATGAGTGCTGACGTTGAACTCAAGGACGTATGGATCAAGTTCGGCGAATTCGTCGCCGCGCGGGAAGTGAACATCACCATCCAGGGAGGCGAGTTCTTCAGCTTCCTGGGCCCGTCGGGCTGCGGAAAGACGACGCTGCTCCGCGCCGTGTCGGGCTTCCTCGAGCCTTCCGAGGGCACCGTCAGCATCGGCGGCCAGAACATGGCCGGCATCGGCCCCAACAAGCGCCCCACCGCGCTCATCTTCCAGAATCTCGCACTCTTCCCGCTCATGCAGGTGTGGGAGAACATCGCCTTCGCGCTGGAGGTGAAGGGCGTCGGCAAGGCCGGGCGGCGCAAGAAGGCCGACGAGCTCCTCGATCTCATCGCGCTCCCGGGCCAGGGCGACAAGATGGTCCACGAGCTCTCCGGCGGCCAGAAGCAGCGCGTCGCCATCGCCCGAGCGCTGGCCGCCGAACCGGAAGTGCTGCTGCTGGACGAGCCGCTCTCCGCACTCGACCTCAAGCTCCGCCAGCACATGCGCACAGAGCTTCGCGCCATTCAGCAGCGGGTCGGCATCACCTTCATCTACATCACCCACGACCAGGGCGAGGCGCTCACCATGTCGGACAACGTGGCCGTCATGCGCGAGGGCGTCATCGAGCAGGTCGGCGACGGCACGAACATCTACGATCGCCCGACGACGTCCTTCGTCGCTTCGTTCGTCGGCGAGAACAACCTCTTCCGCGGCCGGGTGAAGGAGCTCTCGGGCGACTACGCCGTCGTGGATTCGAACGTGGGCCCGTTGAAGGCACGCATGACGGCGACTAACGGCAGCGCGCTCAAGATCAACGACGAGGCGTACGTTTTCGTGCGTCCGGAGTCGCTCAAGTTCGCCAACGGCGGCGGTGGCGAGAACACTGTCGGCGCGCAGATCGCCCAGCAGGAGTTCGAGGGCAACATGTGGCAGGTCTACCTGGACGTCGCCAACAGCGACCGGAAGATCGCCATGTCCATGGTCAACGACGGACAGGAGCTCGGCCACGACACCGGCTCCAACGTGACCCTCGAGTTCAATCCCGATCTCGCCGTGGCGCTGCCCGAGGGCCCGCTGGCGGCGGGCGAGTAGCGAAAGCGGAATCCGAGCGAGCGGCGCAACCATGAACCCCGCGCAATACCTGCGACACTTCTTCAACAAGAACGGCATGGCCCTCGGCCTGTTCCTGCTGGTCGCCGTCGCGTTCTGGATGTTCATCCTGATCATCCTGCCCCAGCTCTTCATGGTGGACTTCTCGCTCAGCAAGAACCTGCCGCCGGCGGAGTTAGGCGGCCCCCTGGACGTGATGACGCTCGAGCACTACAAGTTCATGATCTACGGCAGCTCCCAGGAGGCCGGCAGCTACAACACGGTCGATCTGGGCGTTTTCGTGCGCACGCTGATGGCCGCGCTCTTCGTCACGCTGTTCGACCTCGTCATCTGCTACCCCATCGCCTACTACCTCGCGCAGTCCGCACACGGTGGTTGGGGCCGCCTGATGGTGCTCTCGCTGATCGTGCCCTTCTGGGTGAACGAGATCCTGCGGGCGTTCGCGTTCCGCATCATGTTTGGGTCTGCGGGCGTCATCAACACGTTCCTGATGTCGGTGGGGATTATCGACCAACCCTACGACTTCATCCCGAACAACATCGCGCTGTACGCGGGCCTCGGCTACGCCTACATCCTCCTGATGATCTTCCCGCTCTACAACGCCATCGAGAGCCTCGACAAGAACCAGATCGAGGCGGCGCGGGACATGGGCGCGTCCTGGTGGCGCATCCACCGCCGCATCGTCATCCCGTTCGCGAAGCCCGGCATCAGCTCCGGCTGCACCATGGTGTTCATGCTGAGCGCGGGCGCGCTGGCCGCACCGCAGATCCTCGGCGGACCGAGCAGCCTGTGGTTCACTCAGATCATCTATCAGTGGTTCAACACCGGCGGTAACTGGCCGCGAGGCTCGGCCTACGCGATCATCCTGCTGGTATCGACGATCATCTTCGTGCTGCTGGTGATGAAGATCTTCAAGGTGAAGCTCGGGGAGATCGCGAAGTGACC
>CBDTYP010000467.1:0-2167 GCA_965364645.1 uncultured Gammaproteobacteria bacterium
CAGATCGTTGCTCACCGGGGTGAGAAAAATCCCGAAGCTGGTGCGGATGCCGAAGGACAGGATCAGCACGATGCTGGCGCAGACGAGGATCAGGAACGGGTTGCGCCAGGGGCTCGCGGTCGTCACGTCCGTGTGTCTCGGCTTCCGGGGTGAGCGTCGGAGTATACGTGAGGGAGGCGGATGCACCAGCAGTGATGGGCGCGGGGGTTACGGGCGAAGTCCCGGGGAATGGTGTCCCGTGTGATGTCCTCGAGCTCCATCCCGGCACGCTCGAGGGCCGCGCTGTCCATGCGGAAGCGCTTGAGGTGATTGGAAAATATCAGCACGCCTTGCGGCGCGAGGAAACGGGTCGCGTGACGGATGAGCACGGCGTGGTCGCGCTGCACGTCGAGGGTGTCATCCATGCCCGTGGAGTTGGAGAACGTGGGGACATCCATCAGCACGACGTCGTAGTCCCCCGCGCCGTTCGGGCCGTCGGCGAGCCACTTCAGACAGTCCGCGCGCACCTGCACGTGCTCTCCGCCGGTGAACCCGTTCAGGGCGAGATTGTCTCGCGCCCAATCCAGGTAGCGCCGGGAGATGTCCACGCTCGTGGTGGCGACGGCGCCGCCCATGGCCGCCTGCACCGTAGCGGCGCCCGTGTAGGCGAACAGGTTCAGGAAACGGCCACCCGCCGCCAGCTCGCGGATCATCTCGCGGACCGGGCGGTGATCCAGGAACAGGCCCGTGTCGAGGCGATCATCGAAGTTGACCAACAGCCTGGCGCCGTGCTCGCGCACTTCGTGGGTGCGGCCGCGATCGGCGACGCGCTCGTACTGGTCGCCACCCCTTTGCCGGCGCCGGGTCTTCAAGACTATCCGCTCGTCGGGCACCTCCAGCAGGTCCGCTACCGTGGCCAGCACGGTGCCGCGCCGGGCGGCGGCCCGTTCCTCGGGGATGGTCGCCGGCGCCTGATATTCCTGGGCGACGACCCACGTGTCGTCGGCTCCGTAGATGTCGATGGCGAACGCATACTCGGGCATGTCGGCATCGTAGAGCCGGTAGCAGTCGATGCCCCGGCGCCGTGCCCAGGCGCCGATCTGACGCTGATTCTTGCGCAGGCGATTGGCGAACATGGGGGCGTTGGGATCATGCCCGCGGCCCTCGCCGGCGCGCGCCACGGAGTCTCGGCCCCGGGGCGATGCGCCGGCCGCCGGGATCTCGTAGCGGGTGAGCCGGCAGGACAGCGGCCCGTTGTCGAGGCGCTCGCTGGCCCCGGGGCGCAGGCCCAGGTAGGAGCCGATGGTCGGCGCCGCCGCCAGCACCGCCGCCTGCCATCCGGGGAAACCCTCGCGCAGGGTCTCGCCCATGGCGGTGTAGAGGCGGATCATGCCCTCCTGGTCTCCGAGCCGCTCACCGTAGGGTGGGTTGCACACCAGCAGCCCGGTCTTGCCCGGCCAGGGGGATGCGAGCCCGTCCACCCCCCGGCGCTCGATGAGCACCTGCTCCTGGAGGCCGGCGCCCTCGAGGTTGTCCCGAGCCCGCTCCACGGCCCCGGCGTCCGCGTCGAAGCCGGCGATGGCGGGCAGCCGCGCCAGGCCCTCCCGGCGCCGTTCCTCGGCCTCCCGGAGCAGGCTCCGCCAGAGGTCCTCGTCGTGTCGCTGCCAGCCGAGGAATCCGAAGTAGTCACGGGTGAGGCCAGGCGCCACGTCGCCGGCCATCAACGCCCCTTCGATGACCAGCGTTCCCGCGCCGCACATGGGATCCACCAGGGGCTTGCCGGCCCGCGCCAGGGCCGGCCAACCGCCGTGGAGCAGCATGGCGGCGGCGACGTTCTCCTTCAGCGGTGCGGGGCCGCCCCGGCGGCGGTAGCCGCGCCGGTGCAGGCCGCTGCCGGAGAGGTCGACCGCGATGGTGGCCACGTCGCGATCCAGGTGGGCATTGATGCGCACGCTCGGCCGCTCCCGATCCACCGAGGGCCGTTCGCCGGTGCGCTCCCGTAGCTGATCGACGACGGCGTCCTTGACCCGCTGGGCGCCGAAGCGGGAGTGGCGAAGGCGCGAGCGGGTGCTGGTGAAATCTACCGCCAGGGTTCCCCCGGGGCCCAGGTGCTGTCCCCACGGGATGCCCTTCACGCCGGCATAGAGCGCTTCCTCGTCGGCACAGGGGAAGCTCTTCAAGGGCAACA
>CBDTYP010000468.1:0-2159 GCA_965364645.1 uncultured Gammaproteobacteria bacterium
CGGCATTGCCGGCGTCCGAGAAGCGCCAAGGCACGAAATCGCGGGTGCGGTGCGCTGAGGGTTCAGATTGTCCTATGGGGAATTGGCGGCGTCGGAGCGGGCGGCCGAGACTGCAGAGCGGCTGGAATCGAGGGGCATGACGCTGTTGCGCGCCGATGGCGATGGCGCGTCCCGGGGCGTCGAGCCTCGGATCGGCGGTTGCCGCAGCGGAATGACGCTGCAGTTCGGTCACCGGCGCAGGGCTGATCGCGGCCGCGGTGGCCGATGGGATTGATGATAACATTCAGGCGGCGATGTGGCGGGGTCATGAGCTGTCGATGGCCTCCGGGGATGGTCGATGCTGTGGCGGGCCTCCTGGCCCGAAGGCTGTGACGATAATCAGGCGCCCACCACAGCAGGGGCACGGGAGGGCGAGGACGCGCGGCCCGTCCGCAGTGCCGGCAGCGTCGGTGTCGGGCGCGGACACCCGCGCGGCGAGCAGTTCGCGGATGCGGGCGATGTTTGCGGCGCGGTTGGCGTTGGCGAAGAGGCCGTAATGGCGGATGCGGTGCTGGCCCTTGGGCAGGACGTGGATGAGGAAACGCCGGATGAACTCGTGGGGTTTGAGGGTCATGGTCTTGTAGCGGCCGGGCCCGTCGATGCGGTAGTCCTTGACCCGGAAGGTGATGCCGTCTGCCCCCATGCTGATCAGGCGGCTGTTTGAGATGGCGACGCGGTGGGTGTAGCGCGCCAGATAGGCGAGCACGGCTTCTGGCCCGGCGAAGGGTTCCTTGGCGTAGACGACCCACTCGGATTTGCGCAGCGGCGCGAGGAAGGCGTCGAAGGCGGCACGGTCGGCGAGATGCGCATGCTCGCCGAAGAAGGCCAGGCGGCCTTCGCGATGGAGCTTCGCGAGCCCATCGAGGAACAGGCGCCGGAACAGCCGGGAGAGCACCCGCACGGGGAGAAAGAAGTTCGGCCGGCAGGCAATCCATCGCTCACCGTCCGCCGACAGGCCGCCGCCTGGCACGATCATGTGGACGTGGGGGTGGTGGGTCATCGCCGAGCCCCATGTGTGCAGCACCGAAGTGATGCCGATGCGGGCGCCGAGGTGCTTTGGGTCGGCGGCGATGGTGAGCGTGGTCTCGGCGCTCGCCCGCATCAGCAGGTCGTAGACCGCCCTCTTGTTGTGGTAGGCGATGTCGGCGACCGGCGCCGGCAGGGTGAAGACCAGGTGGAAGTAGCCGACCGGCAGCAGCTCGGCCTCGCGCGCGGCGAGCCAGGCCTTTGCCGCCCCGGCCTGGCACTTGGGACAGTGCCGGTTGCGGCATGAGTTGTAAGCGATGTGTTCGTGCGCACAGTCCTCGCAGCGCGCGACATGACCGCCGAGCGCCGCGGTGCGGCAGCGCTCGATGGAACTCATCACCTTCAGCTGCGCGAGGCTGACATGGCCGGCATTGGCGGCCCGCCACGCCGCCCCGTGGTCGCGGAAGATGTCCGCGACCTCCAGCGAGGACCGGGGCAAGGCAGGCGCGCGCTACGGCGTCCCGTCCCCGCTCTTCCGGCGCTTGCGCCCCCGTGTTGACCGGCGCGCGCCGAGATCGTCCAGCGGGCTGGCGACATCCGCGATCATCCCGGTGGCCACGCGGGTATAGCCCGCCGTGGTGGTGAGCTTCGCATGGCCGAGCAGGGCCTGGATCACCCGGATGTCGACGCCGCGCTCCAGGAGGTGGGTGGCGAAGGAATGGCGCAGGGTATGCAGCGTCACCGGCTTGCTGATCCCGGCAGCGGCGACCACCGCCCGGAACAGCCGGGCGAACTGGCGTGTCGTCAGGCAGCCCCTGCCCACGCGGCTGGGGAACAGCCAGCGATCGGCCAGCGGCACGCCGGCATCCTTGCGGGTCGGGCGTTCCTTCCACCAGTCGCGCAACAGGCTGAGAATCTCCACCGGCAGCATCACGTTGCGGTCCTTGCGCCCCTTCGACTGGACGATCCGGATGATGCCCTGGGCGCTGTCGATGTCGCCGGCCCTGAGGCGGACTACCTCGCCCGCGCGCATCCCGCAGCCATAGGCGAGAGACAGCATGGCTCGCAGCTTGAGGCTCGGCGCTGCCGCCAGCAAATGCCGGACCTCGTCCCGGCTCAGCACCAGCGGGACCCTCTGCGGCTCCTTGAGGTGG
>CBDTYP010000469.1:0-2146 GCA_965364645.1 uncultured Gammaproteobacteria bacterium
GGGGGGGCGGGGGGGGGGGGGGGGGGGGGGGGGGGGCCGAGCTCAGGCGCGTTCCCGCCTGGCGAGCAGGCGTTCGACGGTCGACATCGCCATGATGACGTAGAACCCTGCGAGAGTGATGAAGATGATGCGCTTGATGACGTTGGCATCGACATCCGTGCCGGCCTCCATGCTCGAGCTCACCAGGATCACCAGCCCCGTGAACGCCGATCCGTAGTACTTGGCCGAAGGGGCGTCGGAGAAGATGCGGGTGGCGAAGAGCAGGCTCGTCAGCAGCATCAAGACGATGAAAAAGTGCAGGTGTGGGACCGCGATCATGACGACGTAGAAGAGAAGCGTCGCCAGGCCGCCGATGGTATTCGCGATGAGATTCTGTCGCGCGCCGTGGCGTCCGGCTGCGAGGCTGCCGCCGAGAGACATGAAGCCGATGTAGGCCATGACCACTGCCGCCGCCGCGAGATCGAATACCAGGAAGAACACCATCGCCGGCACCACGACAATTGTGGCCGTCAATGCCGCGCGAGCCGCATCCGGTGCGTAGCCCTGCTGATAGGCCGGTTTCGCCGGGCGCTCGACGGGTGGCGGATCGGGGAGCAGACCATGGGCCAGCTGAGCCGTCAGCAGCGCCAGCAGCGCCGAGAACATAAGGCTCCCGGCGGCGGCCACGGGCAGCACGTCGTGCACGCTCGCGAGGATCGGGAAGAGCAACAGCCCCAGGTAAGTGAAGAGAATCAACAGGAACGGCGCGCCCTTGTGCAGGTTGTAGACAGTGAAAAAAACCATCGCCGCGTAAGCCACCGTGAAGGCCATCGGAAACTTCAGGAGAAAGAGGATTGCGAGCGTGACCAGTGTAAAGACGACGATCGCGTAGCCCGCATTCTGCAACGTGTCTCTCAGTCGCGGGCCCGGTGCCGGCGTCGCCAGCAAGGTGGAGCATAGCGCTACATAGACGAAGGAGACCGGCCACGCCCAGGCCTGCGCGATAGTCATCGCGACGGTCACGCCGAGGGCCATCCGTACGATGCGGACCGTACGCAGATCCCGCCGCCAGGTCATGCGGTTCGGAGGCGACTCGGAAATCGCCTGTCCCGGGGTGGCGGTCATGACCAAGCCGTCAGTAGATGAACGACAACAGGCTCATGAAGCGGATCCAGAGCCAGCCCAGCCCGTTGAGAATGGCGTTGCTCCCATAGATCTGCACGTCCGCCTGGGCGCCGGCGAGGCGATGGCCGTAGGCGCTCTCGTCGGCGAAGTGGATGATGATAGGGAAGCGCTGGGCGTCGCGCAGCCAGCCGCTCTCGCCCTTGATGGTGACGAGCTCACCCGCGGCGCCGGTGGACGGCTGATTCACCGCGAAGCCCTTGCTGGTCACCGTGCCCTCGAAGATCCTTCCGGGCAGTTGGTCCAGGGCGATGTCCACCGCCGCACCGGCCTCGATCCCGTTCATGCTGTTCTCGCGCATGTTGGCCTGGATCCAGACGTCGCCCGTGGAGACGAAGGTCATCAGCGGCGTCCCCTTGTTGGCATAGTAGCCCTCGTCCAGCTTGAGGTTGGTGATGCCGCCGTTGGATGGTGCGTAGATTCTCGTCTCCGCCAGATCGATGCGCGACTGCTCGAGCGCGGCCGTCGCGTCCCGCAGCCGGGCGTTCTCCTCGCCGCCCGCACCCAGCTCCTCCTTCGCGCGCTCCAGATCCGCCTCGGCGGCCGCGAGATTGGACTCCGCCTCGGCCAGTGCGGTCTGCGCCCGCTCCCGGGCGTTCGACGATACGGCGCCCGGGTCCTGCTCGTAGATCCGCTGGTAGCGTTCCTTGTTGAGCTTCGCCTGTTTGAGCTGCGCCCGCGCCTTTCCGAGTCCCGACTCGGCTGCCTTCACCGATGCCGTGTCCGCGCCGGTCGACTGGCCGGCAATGTCGAGGGCCGCCTCGGCCCGCAGCAGGGCCAGCTCGTACTCCCTCGGCTCGATCTCGATCAGCAGATCGCCCGCCTCGACGATCTGATTCTCGATCACGTGCACCTGTTTCACGCGGCCGGACACCTTGGGCGTAATGGGGACCGTGAAGCCCTGAACCCGCGCCTGGTCGGTCCATGGCGCGTAGCGGTCGGCAAGCACGTACCAGATGAACAGCACGACCAGGACGATCAGTAC
>CBDTYP010000470.1:0-2143 GCA_965364645.1 uncultured Gammaproteobacteria bacterium
ACCTCGAGCTCATGACGTCGGTGGTCGTGCTTCCCATCCACGACATGCGGGTGCTCGCGGGGGAGGTGGCCCAGGCCGACATCCTCTGCGACGGGCGCCTCATCCTCGGCGTCGGCCGGGGCGCCTTCGCCTACGAGCTGGGGCGCATGGGGGTGCCCATCGAGACCTCCCGGGCGAAGTTCGAGGAGTCCCTGGAGGTCCTGACCGCATTGCTCACACGCGAAGAGGTGTCCTGGGACGGGGAGTTCTACAAGTTCGATCCGCTCACCACGATGCCCCGGCCCATGACTCGGCCGATGCCGCCGCTGATGATCGCCGTCATGGTGCCGGAAGGCATCTACGCGTGTGCGAAACGCGGCTTTCATATCCAGACGACGCCGCTTCAGGGGAGCCACGAGAAGCTGCTCCAGCAGGTCGGCGCCTTCAAGCGGGCGAAGGAGGAGCTCGGCGGGAAGGGTGATCATCTGCGCCTGTCCCTCTCCCGGGTCATCTACGCGGCTCGTGACGAGGCGGACGCACAGGAGAAGATCGCGCTTGCCAACGACTACTACAGCCGCTTCGATAACGTGTTCACCGGCCCCGGGATCGTAGAGAACGGCGCCATCGCTCCGCTGCCAAGGGAGCAGACCATCGAAGAGCTCGCGGAGAACCTGATCATCTGCCCGCCCGCGGAGATGGTGGACCGGCTTGCCGCCTACGCGGAGGCTGAAATTGACGAGGTGATCGTGAGCTCTAACATCGGCCAGTCCCAGGAGGAGTCCCTGGAGGCCATGCAGCGGCTCGCCGAGGAGGTGATGCCCCACTTCACCCGCCTCTCCCGCGACTCGGAGGTCGCCTGATGGGCGCCGTCGACTGCGCGTACTTCATCGAGGGCGACGGGCCGCCGCTCTTGATGGTGCACGGGATCGGGGCGCGCCACAAAACCTGGCAGGGACTCGTGGACAAACTCAAGTCGGATTTCCGATGCATAAGCTTCGATCTCAGGGGCCACGGCGAGTCTCCGGTTCCGCCCGCGCCGTACACGCTCGACGATCTCGTGGACGACGTCGAGGCGCTGCGCGCCAAGCTCGGCATCGACAGGATGCACATCATCGGGCATTCCCTCGGCGGGATGGTCGGACCCGCCTACGCGAGAGCCCATCCCGAGCGCGTAATGTCGCTGGGATTGCTGAGCACCGCGGCGGGGCGCAGCGAGGACGACAGCGCGAAGGTGAAGGCGGTCGTGTCCGCCATGGAGGAGCGCGGGATCATCGAGGTCCTGGAGACCCTGGTCGCGCGCTGGTTCACCGACGACTTCATCGCCAACCGGCCGGAGGCCATCCAGGCGCGCCTGCGCCAGGTGAAGGAGACACCCGCGGACGTCTTCCTGAGTGTCTTCCACATCTACGCCGAGACGGAGATGGCGCCCTGGCTCCACGAGGTGGAGGCCCCGTCCCTGGTCCTCACCGGAGAGCTGGACGGCGGATGCAACCCGCGCCTCAATCGCTTCATCGCCGACTCTCTGCCGAACGCGGAGCTCGTCATCATGGACGGGCTCAAGCACGCGATCCTCATCGAGGCGTCCGAGCGGGTCGCGGACCACGTGCGCCCATTCCTGATGCGCCACCAGTAGCGGTTCTCCGAGCCTACTCGGCCGGCCGCTCCATGGCGGCGAGACAGGCGGCCTCGCCGTCCGCCGGAATCGGCGTTGTGAACAATCGCTTGATCGGCGCGAAAATGCTGGCAACGAAACGAACGGCCGTCCGGGCCCATTGACCCGCGCTGGTGCCGGTCTCCATTTCCCAGTAGTTACCACTGACGCGGATTGGTGTGCCCAGCACAAACATCTGCGGCCTCTTCGCATCGGGGACGAGCAGGAAGTCGATTTCACCGTTTCGGAAATCGACCTCGCCTTCCCCGGTGACCTGCACGTTGGTCGTGTCTATCAGGAACCTCTCCTGGCGCATGACGCCGTCGCTTGCGTCGAAAACGCCAACGATGCAGTTGACCCTGGAACCCGCTTCTGGATCGAGGTCGGGAAGGATCGCCAGAAGTAGGTTCGCCGCCCATATATCGAAAATGCCGGCCTGCATGTTCGTCGGCCATACAGCGAAGTCGAACTGGCCGCTCGCACCCGCCATCAGCTCGTCCAGGGTGTCCGAGC
>CBDTYP010000471.1:0-2138 GCA_965364645.1 uncultured Gammaproteobacteria bacterium
GACGCGGTGGAGCTCACCTACCCCCTCCGTACGGCGGCCCGTCTCACCGGCCTGTCGCCGGAGTTGCTACGCGCCTGGGAACGACGGCATCGAGTGGTCGAGCCGCTCCGCACGCCCGGAGGAACCCGCCGCTACAGCGCAGCAGACCTCGAGCGACTCCGGCTGGTGAAGGCGGCCGTGGATGCGGGCCACCGCATCAGCCAGGTCGCGCGCCTCGAGCTGGCGGAGCTGAAGCGTGTGTCGGCCGGCGCCGAAACCCGCCCCGCCGGTCGCCTCGACGAGATCCTGGCGGCGCTCCACCACTTCGACAGTGGCGAGGTTCAGCGGCTGCTCTCCCTCCAACTCTCCGCGCTGGGAGCCGCGCGTTTCGCGCGCGAGATCGCGTGCCCACTGGTGCGCGAAATCGGGGAGCGCTGGGCCAACGGGCAGATGGGGATCGCGCGCGAACACCTGGCGAGCAGCGTTCTTCGGTCCCTGCTCGGCTCTGCTCTACAGCCGACGGCCACGTCACTCCTCGGCCCGCGCATCGTGTTCGCCAGTCCAACCGGCGAGCGCCACGAGCTGGGACTGCTGATGGCGGCTCTCACAGCCATGGGTGCCGGTGCAAACGCCCTCTACCTCGGCGCGGAGCTTCCCGTCGAGGATCTCCTGGGCGCCGTCGAGGACACGGACGCTGCAGCCCTGGCCCTGAGCCTCGTCACCGTCCCCGCCGCCCACGCGGCGCGCACGGTCAGCGCGCTCCGCGGGGGCCTCGCGAGTGAGGTCCATCTCTGGCTCGGCGGAGCCGGCGCCCGCGACGTCGAGCTTCCCCAAGGAGTCGAGCACATCGAGAGCCTCGAGGATCTCGAGCAACGGGTCATCCTGCTCGGGGTTGCGAGCGCAACGTGAGACGCCGATGAGTAGCAAGGGCCCCTGGACGACGAGCCAGATCGAACGCTTCCTGCGAGAGATCCGGGTTCCCATCCGTATTGCCTGCAACGGAGCCTCCGGCCACCCCTTGCTGGCCTCGCTCTGGTTCGCCCCGATGGACGGCAAGCTCTGGTGTGCCACGCAGCGAACGGCGCGGGTGGTGTCGCTCCTTACCCGAGATCCGCGCTGCGCATTCGAGGTGTCGGTGGAAATGCCGCCGTACCGCGGGGTCCGTGGGCCGGGACTCGCGACGCTGCACGACGATCGCGGCGAAGAGATCCTGCACACGCTGATCGATCGCTACCTGGGGGATTCGAACCCGAAGCTCGCGAGCCTTCTCCTGGCACGGGTCGAGCATGAGACCGCCATTGCGATCGAGCCGAAGGCGCTCGTCTCATGGGACTACCAGAAGCGCATGGAGAAGACTGTATGAACGGATCGTCACAGATCACGGTCCTCTACGATGGAGACTGCCCTCTCTGTTCGCGGGAGATCCGGTTCCTCGAGAAGCGGGATCGCGGGCGCGGGCGCATCCAGTTCGAAGACATCGTCGAGCCGTCCTTCGACCCCAGCGCCTACGGGCTCGACGCCCGCGCGCTGATGGCACGGATCCACGGCGTGCTCCCGGACGGAACCGTCATCGAGGGTGTCGAGGTCTTTCGGCTTGCCTACGCCGCCGTCGGACTCGGCTGGCTGATGGCGCCGACGCGATGGCCCGGTCTCCGCCGTCTGGCGGACCTGGCCTATCGGATCTTCGCGAGAAACCGCCTTCGATGGACGGGACGCGAATCCGTCTGCGAAGCGGGGCGATGCCAGATCGCCGCGCCCCGCGCACCGGCGAGCAACGCACTCGAGAGCGAGATCCTGGGTTCGGATAGGTGAGGCTACGACCCCTGGGTCTGGCGTTCCTTGCAACGCTGTTGGCCTGCCAGACTGCGAAGGAGCCCCTGGATGTCGTGAACGAGGTCGACCTCGCTCGCTACGTCGGTCGATGGTACGAGATCGCGAGCTTCCCACAGCGTTTTCAACGGGGCTGCGTCGCGACGAGCGCGAACTACACACTTCGTGACGATGGTCGCATCCGAGTCGAGAACGAGTGCCTCGATGGTGCGTTCGACGGGGACCTCCGTCGAGCCGAGGGCGTCGCCTGGGTGACGGATCCGAGTTCGAGCCAGGCCAAGCTGAAGGTCCAGTTCTTCTGGCCCTTCCGCGGCGACTACTGGATCATC
>CBDTYP010000472.1:0-2131 GCA_965364645.1 uncultured Gammaproteobacteria bacterium
CGGATCGCCAGACACTCCCGCAGGCGTCTCAGCTCTCCGTAGACGGGTTTGTCCCAAGCGCTTCTTTCCTGCCGCCGATCAGGCCGTAGCTCTTGAGCCTGCGGTACAGCGTCGCCAAACCGATGCCGAGCTGCCGGGCCGTGTGGGTCTGGTTTCCTCCGTTCGATTCGAGCGCCGCCAGGATGTACTCCTTCTCGACTTCATCCAGCGGTCTCACCGCGCCCGCCATGACCGCGGGGGCGGGCACCGCCCGACGTATATCTTCGGGCAGGTCATCGAGGTCCACGCGCCCTCCGCGGGCTAGGGCAACGGCACGCTCCATCGCGTTCTCGAGCTCGCGCACGTTCCCAGGCCACGCGTACCGCAGGAGTTGATCCGCGGCGGGCGGAGAAATGCCCGAGATCTTGCGCTTCATCCGAATCGCAGCACTCGTGAGCATCACGCGGGCGAGGGGCAGGATGTCGTCTCTGCGCTCGCGGAGCGGGGGGACGTTCAGCTCGACCACCTTGAGCCGGTAGTAGAGATCTTGCCGGAAGGCACCGCCTGAGACGCCCTGCGCCAGATCACGGTTGGTGGCGGCCAGGATGCGCACGTCGACTTTCCGGCTCTTGTTCTCGCCGACGCGCCGGATCTCTCCCTCCTGCAGGGACCTAAGGAGCTTGACCTGCATGGCGGTCGAGACTTCCCCCACCTCGTCCAGGAGCAGCGTTCCCCGGTTGGCAGTCTCGAACAGGCCCGGCCGGTCCTGAGTGGCGCCCGTGAACGCGCCGCGCGCATGCCCGAAGAGCTCGCTCTCGAACAGGGACTCCGTGATGGCTCCGCAGTTGATGGCGATGAACGGTCCGGACGCGCGTGTCGACTCGTCGTGGACGAGCCGCGCGATCCGCTCCTTGCCGGATCCACTCTCGCCGGTGATCAAGACCGTGGCATCCACTTTCGCGACGCGACGCGCGAGATCCACGACCTGCGACATCTGCGGGCTCTTGGCGACGATTCCCAGGGGCTCCTCGACCTCGGGTGCTACCCGCACCAACGTGCGACGATGGGCGCGGAGCTTCTTCTCGGCCTTCTTCAAGGTCTCGGTAACTCTGCGCAGCGACACGTCGAGACACTCCTCGAGGTGCTTCGCACGGAAGAACCGGAGCTCTTCGGCACGCTCGTCGCCCCACTCCTCAGGCGTGCGTCCCAGGAGGTGGCACGCCGCGTCGCCCCTGCCCATGCAGCGATCTTCGAGGACGTAGATGTCCTTGCCTGCGGTGCGGCTGACGTAGCCGCTCGTGAGGCCGGAGATCGTCCAGCACACGGCCGAGTCCGAGCGACCGAAGTGAAGGAGGTGCTGCTCGGCCTCGTAGGATGCAAGCAGCGTGCTCCCCGCCTTGGAGAGTGGATCCTCTCCACCGGGTTGGACGCGGAAGAGGCCCCCGAGGGTGTGGATGCGGGGTCCGGCGCGGCGCCAGTCCTCCTCGCTGTCCCAGCGGAACTCCGCCTGCATGGCCTCCGCCATGCGCCACCCGTGTGCGAAGCCGAACTGGGTGAGCACGGCGCGAGCCGCGGTGAGGCCGAAGTTCTCGACGAGGTACTTTCGCAGAAGCCCCATCGCCACGGCGTCCAGGAGGAGGGCTCGCTGTCCTGCGAACCGGATCAAGCCTCCGTCGGGGTCGAGCTCCAAGAGCTCCTTGTGGTCCAGATCCTTGGCGTGCATCGCGGCTCCTTCGAACTGAAGTGACGGTACTTCAATTTGAAGGGCCCGGTGCCGAGTTTTCCGGGGAACGCCCGCCGATCGCCGGGAAACGGGACCCGATCGGACCCTGCAAGGCTCCTTGCGGGGGCTCCCCCCTGCTCGCCGCTCGCGATGACGAACACCGAGCTGGAGCCCGACGTCAAGAAACCAGGCGCTCGGGGTTTTTCCTCGAGCGCCTGGCCGTCACCTGACTACACACGAGCCCCCGTTCCATCGGCCGAATGCAGGGTGCTGACCATGGGGAAGGGTCGCCAATGAACGGGGAAGCTCGTTAATGGAGGGGGGCGCATCGTCAGGCGGTTCGCGGTGCTGGACGAGACCAGCGTCCCGGTATCAGGTCTTGGCCTGGACCGTCTGCGGGCCCCAGATCACGTCCACGAGAGTGGCCTT
>CBDTYP010000473.1:0-2121 GCA_965364645.1 uncultured Gammaproteobacteria bacterium
TTGGGTGCTGGTATGGCGTTGGTGGACATTTCGGGCCTCCCATTGGCTCCTTTCGCTACATCCCCGCGCTCAGACGAGGACGGGCTCCTTCAGCTCCACCCCTCGGGGCATCTCGGCCCCCCGGACCGTCTGATCGGCCTCGATCATGGCGTTTCGCATCTGCTCTGTCAGACTGGCGAGGCTGCCCGGAGAATGCGGGATGAGAATCGCGTTGCTGCGAGACGAGGCTCCGATCTCTTTGAGCATGTCGAAGTACTGGGTCATGAGGACGAGGTTCATCACGTCCTTCGCGGTCGTACCCGGCACCGACTTGCGAAACTCGTCCACCGAGTCCCGTAGACCCGCGACGATGGCCTGCCTTTGATCGGCGATGCCACGGCCTTGCAGGGCCTTGCTCTGAGCCTCGCCTTCGGCCGCCTTGACCTTCAGGATCCGATCGGCTTCGCCTCTTTCGGTCGCCGCCACTCGCATCCGCTGCGCCGCGTTGATCTCGTTCATCGCCTCCTTCACCTTGGGGTCGGGATCGATGTCGGTCACCAGCGCCTTGAGAATCCCATATCCAAAGCCTTCCATGACTTGGGCCAGCTCGCTCTCCACGATGTTGGCGATATCGTCCTTCTTCTCGAACACGTCGTCGAGCTTGATCTTGGGAACCTGGGCCCGGACCACGTCGAAGACGAACGAGGTGATCTGACGGTTCGCGTCTTCGAGCTTGTAGAATGCGTCGTAGGCCTTGTCCGGCAGCACGTAGTACTGCACGGCGACGACCATGCGAACGAACACGTTGTCCTCCGTCTTGGTCTCGATCTCGACGTCCAGCTGCTGAACACGCAGGTTGACCCGGCCAACCACCCGATCGACGAAGGGAATCCTGGCTCGGATGCCGGGGCCCACCTCCCGCACGAATCTTCCGAAGCGCTGGACGATCGCTGTCGTGCGCTGCTCGACCGTGAATAAGGTGGCGCGGAGCACGGTAATCGCTCCGATCACCAGCACCCCAAGAGTGAGAATGTTGAGCATGGAATCAAAGGGCATCGTCATTTCCTTTCCGTCGGTTCGACGTTGCGCCACCGGAACTCGACCGAGACGTCGATCGCTTGGCGGCCTTGCTTGATTCCAACTGCAAGTCTCCGGCCACAGTCCTATCTCATTTGTTTGCAGCTATTTGTGCCGCATAGACGGTTTAGCCCGCTGTGCGATCAATCGATATGAAGTAGGCTGTACCTCAATCTGAAGGACACGTCGATGCGGGTCGAACAGCATCTCCTGCTTCGGCCGCTCCGACTCGGGCGTGTGCTGGACCACTAGCCTTGGTGCGCGCGGTGCGCGACGTCGAGGAGCCGCTGGGGATCGACCCTAGCCCTCGACCTTGCAGACGACCGCCGTCATGTCGTCGAGCTGCGGGCCACCGGATTGAAAGCTGCAGGCCGCTTCATTGAGGGCCTCCAGGATCTGACGGGCGGGATCTCCGCGGCGGCTTCGAATGAGCTCGAGGACCCCTCTGGTGCCGAACTCGCTCCCGGCGAGGTCGCTAGACTCGGCGACCCCGTCGGTAAACAGGACCACGACGTCGCCGGGCTCCAAGCGAATCGCCCGGCTCGGAGAATAGAGCCGATCTGCGAAGAGGCCCAAGGGAATGCCGCTGCTCCGGAGCTCTTCCCGGACATCGCCGTTGCGGTCGAGCAGGAAGCCTGACGGGTGCCCGGCGTTCGTGTAGACCAGGGTCCGCGCGTCCGGGTCCAGGCGCAGGAGAATCTGGGTCACGAACTCCCGCTGCGACCCCTCGACGGTGAGGATCCCGTTGAGCCGGCTGAGAATCTCGCCGACATCGGCGCTCGTGAGTGCGAGCGAGCGCAGGTAGGCGCGGGCCTGAGCCATGAGGATCGACGGGCCAACTCCATGACCCATGACGTCCGCGATCGTAATGCCCAGGCAGCCGCCCGGCATGGGAAAGAAGTCGAAGTAGTCGCCGCACAGGGACTCGGCCGGACGGACGGCACCCGCGATGTCGAAACCCGGGATCTGCGGTGACTCTCTCGGATAGAGCCGCTGCTGAATCGCGTGCGCTGCCTCCAGCTCCACCTCTTGCCGCTCGGTGCGCAGGCGTTCGCTGATGTCCTT
>CBDTYP010000474.1:0-2120 GCA_965364645.1 uncultured Gammaproteobacteria bacterium
CGGCAATACTTGCTGGAATCAGGCAACTCGTGGTTTATTCTTCCTAACCTTCGCGACAACGTTCGAGGAGATGCCCATGCGCTCGCCATCACGCTCGCTGCTTGGCACCAGCGGTTTGCTCGTCGCCGGTTTGTCCCTTCTCGTGACCAGTGGTGTGGCGCCGCGGGCCGTTTCCGGTAGCGACCTCGTCGTGCCTCTCGATCCACCTCGCGGCCTCTACACCATCGACGGTACCGTTCGCTTCGAGTCCGGAGCGGCGGTAGTCTCGGGGGTGGAGGAGATCGTCCTGACCAACAACTCGCCGCAGCCGCTCACCCGGCTCGCTTTCGATTGGAGCCCTGGGCCCCAACACGCGATGGAGGTGAGCGTCGGTGGCATCCCGGCGCGGCCGCTCTCGCACGGCGCAGATGGCGAGGAGTCTTTGGTGCTGGTGACCTTGCCGGAGAGCATCGGGAGCGGGCAGGAGCTCAGGGTGAGCGTCCGCTTCGAGAGCACCTACACCATCGAGCCGAAAGAGAACAAACACCTGTGGACGTCATGGTTCCCTCGCATCGACTGGGGCGTGCGGACCCAGGACGACTTCGTCCTCAGGATCGACTACCCCTCCGAGTACGCCTTTGCCTCCAGCGCCCGCCACGACCCGGCGAGCGATACCTGGCGTGCGCGCGGGGTTGAGAGGTTCGGCCTGTTCCTCATGAGAGACGCAGAGGTGCTGGAGCAGCAGGTCGGCGATGTCGGCGTGCGGGTGGTGCACACCCCGGACGGGCTCGACGCCGCCCGGCTGATCATGGAGACCGCCGTCGATGTGGTGCGGTTCTATCGCGACCGCTTCGGGTTCTACCCCTCGGACCACATTGACATCATCCCCGGTGAAGAGGAGCCGATGGGGGGGTACCCTGCCGCGACCAGTCTCGTGGTCATCCACGGCATGGAGCGGATGTCCGAGAGGCCGGAGCTGCACTGGCGGTGGATCACGGCACACGAGCTCGGTCACCAGTACTGGCTCGAGCACGTCATGTCGGACTCGCGGCAGCAGTGGGGCTGGCTGATGATCGGTCTCGGAATCTGGGTCGATCGGGAGTACGTGCGCGACCGGGGCCACGCTCCCGACAAGCACGTGGAGCTCCTGGGCCGCTACACAGACGGCGTGCGTGAAGGGTTGGACACCCGGGCCGATCTCCACGACGACTACCAGGAGACCGTCTCCTTCGATTTCAACAACGTGGTCGTCCACGGCAAGGGGTTCGCCATCATCAGCGCACTCGACTTCCTGCTGGGGGACAGCCTTTTCGATCGCATCCACAGCCGGAGCCTGCAGCAGTTCGGCGGCCGCGTCATGACCGCCCACGACTTCCAGTCGGTGTGCGAGGAGGAGAGCGGCCAGGATCTCGACTGGTTCTTCGACCAGTGGGTCCGCTCATCGCGCTTCCTTTCGTACGAGATCACCTCGCGGGAAAGCGCGCCCTCGGGCGACGGGTATCGCACCGAGATTCAGGTCGCTCGGAGGGGCACCTTGGACATGCCGGTCCCGGTGACGGTGTCCTTCGCCGACGGCACAAAGCAGTCCGCACGCACCGGCCGGCGACGAGCGATCAGCACCCTGCGCTTCGACAGCGCGACGCCGCTGACCGACGCGGTGATCGACGCCGAAGGTGAGCTGGCCATGGTCGTGCCGCCGCCCCGTCTGGAGGAGATCGAGCTTCGCCGGAAGCTGTCGCGCCTGCCGAGCACCGCGGACATCGCCGCGCTGCCGGCGATGCTGGAGCGGGCGCTGGCCATGGACATCAGGCATAGCCTGTTCTGGGGACAGCTGGGGCGGAAGCTCTATGACTGGAAGCTGTACGAGGAGTCCCTCGCTGTCTTCCAGCGTCGCGCGGCGTTGCTCGAGGAGATGCAGTCGGAGTGGGTCGTGTCGGCCTACGGCTGGCAGGGCTTGCTGCTCGACCTCCTCGGTCGCCGCGAGGAGGCGCTCGCGATCTACCGAAAGGCTCTGGAGCACGAGGTGGACAGGGAGTTCGCCTACGACGGCGATCCCGTCACCATCCAGAGCGCCTGGCTCCAGGAGCGCCTGGAGACGCCTTTCACCCGTCCGGAAGGGTGACCCGGTGCAGGGATGGAGC
>CBDTYP010000475.1:0-2118 GCA_965364645.1 uncultured Gammaproteobacteria bacterium
GCCATCGGCCAGATGCTTCCCGACGTGGTGCTCGGCTGCCTCGAGCCGGCGGTGGACGGTCGCGTGCCCGCCGAGGGCACCTCGTGCCTGTGGAACCCGGTGCTCTACGCGGGGCACGGCATTTCGGGAAAGTTCGACGACGCGACGCCGTTCACCGTCACGCTGTTCCATAACGGCGGCACCGGCGGCCGGCCCGGGAGCGACGGCCTCTCGGCCACGGCCTTCCCATCCGGCGTGCGTAACACGCCGGTGGAGATCAACGAGGCCATCTCTCCCATCGTCGTGTGGCGAAAGGAGTATCGCACCGACTCCGGCGGCGCGGGCGAGCACCGCGGGGGCACCGGCCAGGTCATGGAGATTACCAACGGCGAGGGCGCGTCCTTCGCCATGTCGTCCATGTTCGACCGGGTGACCTATCCCCCCCGGGGGCGCAGCGGAGGCGGCGAGGGTCTGAATGGCCGGGTTCGCCTCGGCTCCGGGGTGGAGCTCCGGGCCAAGGGCCGGCAGATCGTGCCGGACGGCGATCGGTTGATCATGGAGATGCCCGGGGGCGGCGGCTTCGGCGATCCGCTCACGCGGGATGCCGCGCGGGTGCGCGACGACGTGTTGAACGAGCTGGTGAGCCGGGAGGCGGCGGAGCGGGATTATGGTGTGGTGCTCACCGACGACGGCGCCATCGATGAAGCGGCAACGAAGGCTCGGCGATCCGCGTAAACCTCCTGGTCCCCGTAGGTTGGCGCTGAGCGCAGCGAAGCCCAACATCCAGCGCTCGGAACGTTGGGCTTCGCTGCGCTCAGCACCAACCTACAGGATCGGCACCAACCAACAAGATCGGTACCAGCCTAAGACATCAACTCTCAGTGAAATCCCGCCGCGCGCTTGAAGCTGTCGGCGAGGACGCCGTATTGGCGGGGCAGGGGCGTGGACTTCCCGGCGGCCCGCCGGATCCGCCGCCGCGCCGACGTCATGGAGGGGCGCTTCCCCTTCGTCACCGTCAGGTCCGCGTTCCCGGGCTGGCGGGTAACCTCATTGATGAAGCCGTACATGATCGTGGTAAACATGATTAATTTCCTCATGTAGTTTGAATCTGTGTGGAGTGAATGTAGCCCTGATTCAGCGGGCTGACAAAGGATTCATTTTCACCTATCTGTTAGAATTCCTCACATGCCCTTTCCAATCGCCCTGTCGTGAGCCGGCGCCTGCCGCCCCTCAATGCCCTGCGGGCCTTCGAGGCCGCCGCGCGCCACGAGAGCTTCAGCGCCGCCGCCAGAGAGCTCCATGTCACCCACGGCGCCATCAGTCACCAGGTCAAGGCCCTGGAGGAGTGGCTCGGCATGCCGCTCTTCGAGCGCCGCACCCGGGCGGTGCGTCTCACCGACGCCGGCAGCACCTACCTCCCGGTCATCGAGGGCGCGTTCAATCAGATCCACGGGGCCACGGAGGGGCTCCTGCGGGCCCGGAACGATACGCCCCTGCACGTGACGACGACCCCGGCGTTCGCCGTGCGCTGGCTCGCGCCCCGGCTCGGGCGCCTGTGGCGGGAGCATCCGGAGCTGGATCTGCGCCTGCACGAGGTGCCGTGGATGCACGAGATGGAGCCCGGGGGCCCGGAAGCGGATCTCGTGGTCCGCATCGGCCCGGGCACCAGCCCTGGCATCGAGTCGGTGCCCCTGATGCCCGGTACCGTCACACCCATGTGCAGCCCACGCCTGCTGGCCGAGGGGCCGCCCGTCGAAAGACCGGAGGATCTGCTGGCATATCGGCTGCTGCACGGTTTCAGCTACGGGCCCTGGCAGGACTGGTTCGCGCGGGCCGGTATTGACGATGCCGACGTGGCCCACGGGCCCATCTTCGACGACACCAACCTCGCCTACACCGCCGCCCTGGCGGGACAGGGGGTGGGATTGCTCCACACGGCGCTGACCGGCGAGGAGATCGCCGCCGGCCAGCTGGTACGTCCCTTCACCATCGGATCCCAGGACGACATGGGTTACTTCATCGTCCATCCTCGAAGCTCCACTCACGAGTCCCGGATAGCGGGTTTCCGCGACTGGCTGCTCGCCTGCGCCGAGGGCTAGCCCCCGCTCAGCGGCGGGCGCCGGGCCCCTCGCGGGCGAT
>CBDTYP010000476.1:0-2099 GCA_965364645.1 uncultured Gammaproteobacteria bacterium
AGTCGTCGGCGCCGGCTTCCAGGCCCTTCACGCGCTCCTTGTCCGGATCGAGCGCCGTGACGAGGACTATCGGCAGGGCCGCGGTCGCGGGCTCGGCGCGTAGCTTCTCGCAAACCTCGTACCCGCTCATCCCCGGCATCATGACGTCCAACAGCACCAGATCCGGGTGCCAGTCGGTGACCTTGGCGAGCCCTTCCTCGCCCGAGCCCGCTGTCTCGACGGCGTAGCCGCGCACCTCGAGCAGGTCGTGCAGGAGCTTCACGTTCATCGGCGTGTCGTCGACGACGAGGATCCGCGACGGTTCACTCACGTGGGTGTCCCCCCAGAGAGCACCTCTTCCAGCGCCGCCATGAACTCCTTGAGCTGGATGGGTTTGGGCTGATAGCCAGCGAAACCGACGGTGTCGATGCGGGCGCGCTCCTCCTGCATGGCCGACGCCGTGACGGCGATCACCGGGATGTCCTTTGTCGCCGGGTCGGCCGCGAGCTGCTCGAAGGCCTCGATGCCGTCGATGCCGGGGAGCTGGATGTCCATGAGAACAAGAGCTGGAAGGTGCTCCCGGGCGAGCGCGACGCCGTCCTCGCCGGTCACTGCCTCCAGTGTTCGATAGCCGCGGTGGCCGAGCACGTCGCGCAGCAGCTTCATATTCTTGTCGTTATCCTCGACGATGAGGATCAGCTCTCCGGCCATGTTGTTCTCTCTCTTCCTCAGTTCGATTCCGCTGCCGCCGCCGGCGGCTCGAGGGGCAGGGTGATGCGGAACTCGGAGCCTGCGCCGAGCTCGCTCTCGACCACGATCTCGCCGCCGTGCAGCTCGATGAAGCGACGGGTCAGGGTGAGGCCGAGGCCTGTACCCTCGACCTTGCGCGCGTAGTCCGTGCCGACCTGGCGGAACTCCTCGAAGATATGCTCCTGATCTTCCGCGGAGATGCCGACGCCGGTGTCGCGAACGGCGATCACCAGTGCGGAGTCTGCGCCGCTTGCCGTCAGCGTCACGCGGCCGCCCTCCGGCGTGAACTTGACGGCATTGGAGAGCAGGTTCAGCAGGATCTGTTTTACCTTGCGCTCGTCGCCGGTCATATCCGCCAACGAATCGTCAATCTCCGATTCGAGAGCGATGCCGCCGCGTGCCGCGCGCTCGCTTACCAGCGTGAGGGCATTGCCGAGCGCTTCCCGGATATCGAATGTCGTTACGTCGAGCTCCATTCGCCCGGCTTCGACCTTGGCGAGATCGAGAATATCGTTGATGAGCGAGAGCAGATGCCGGCCCGAGGTGTGGATATCGTCGACGTATTCAGCCTGCTTCTCGTTCAGCTCGCCGAACATCTCCTCGCCGAGCACCTCGGAAAAGCCGATGATGGCATTGAGCGGCGTGCGCACCTCGTGGGACATGTTCGCCAGGAACTCGGACTTGTGCTGGTTGGCCTGGGCGAGCTCGCGCCCCTTCTCCTCGATCTCGCGAAACAGGCGCGCGTTGTGGATCGCGAGGGCGGACTGGGCGGCGAAGGTGCCGAGGAGCTCGACGGTTCCGGGTGGGAACTCGCCGGGCGTCTTGCGGGCGACGAGCAGTGCACCGAGGACGCGATCTTCGCGCAGCAGCGGCACTGCGAGGAGTGCCTTGAGGCCCGCGCGCTCGAGCTGCGCGCGCAGTCGACCGGTGTAGGCGTCTGCGGAATCGACATCGGGAATCTGGACCGGCGCTCGGGTCTCCGCCGCCCGTCCGATGGCGCCCTCGCCGATGCGTACGGGGTCGGCGCCTTCGAGTATCTCCTCGAAGCCGGGCGCGGCGCGGGCCGGCAGCGTGCCGGTCGCCTCGTCGTACTCGCTGATGAGCCCGCCGTCGGTGCCGGTGAGGGCGACGGCCTGGCTTATGATCGTGCTGAGCACGGTCTCCGGGTCCAGGGTGGAGTTCACCGCCTGGCCGATCTCGCCGAGCGCGCGCAGCTCCTCGACCGAGCGCGCGAGCTCACGGGTTCGATCGTCGAGCGCCTGGAACAGATGCACATTATCGATGGCGATCACCGCCTGGTCGGCGAAGGTGGAGACCAGCGCGATGTGACTCTCGTCGAAGGGGCGCACCTCGCGACGGTAGATCGAGAT
>CBDTYP010000477.1:0-2090 GCA_965364645.1 uncultured Gammaproteobacteria bacterium
TCCTGGTTGTCGGATTCATCTATGAATGGCGCAAGGGGGCCCTCGAATGGGAATAGAGGGCGTCTTTGAAGAGGGCGTTGTCACCACCTCGGCGGACAAGCTCATCAACTGGGCGCGCACGGGCTCCATGTGGCCCATGACTTTCGGGCTCGCCTGCTGCGCCGTAGAGATGATGCAGGCCGGCGCCGCCCGCTACGATCTGGATCGTTTCGGCATCATATTCCGCCCGAGTCCCCGTCAGTCCGACGTGATGATCGTGGCCGGCACGCTCGTCAACAAGATGGCGCCGGCGCTGCGCAAGGTCTACGACCAGATGCCCGAACCGCGCTGGGTCATCTCCATGGGCTCCTGCGCCAACGGCGGCGGTTACTATCACTACTCCTACGCCGTCGTGCGCGGATGCGATCGCGTCGTTCCGGTGGACATCTACGTGCCCGGGTGTCCGCCCACCGCCGAGGCGCTGCTTTACGGCGTCATCCAGTTACAGAACAAGATCAGGCGCACGAACACTATCGCGCGCTGAAGCGTTAGCGAGCCAGGACTCTCAATCACATGTCGGAATCCCCAGAGGCGCTCGCCGCCCGTATCCAGAAGCGCTTTGGCGCATCGGTCGGGGAGTGCCGCATCCACGCGGGACAGGTCACCGCGATCGTCGCTGCCGGGAATCTTCGCGAGGTGTGCACGGCGCTCCGCGACGAGGAGGATTTCTCCTTCCGCCAGCTCGTGGACATTTGCGGAATCGACTACTCGGAGTACGGGCAGGCCGACTGGGAGACCAGCGAGACGGCCACGAGCGAGGGCTTCTCCCGCGGGGTAGAGCCTCGGGAAGACAGGCAGGAGTCGACGGACTACTCCCGTTACGTCGTCGTCTATCATCTGCTCTCCCACACTCACAACCTGCGCCTGCGGCTCAAGGCCGAGGCGCCCGACGATCCGCCCTGCGTCGACTCCGTCGTGGACATCTGGAGCTCGGCGAACTGGTTCGAGCGCGAGACATTCGATCTCTTCGGGATCCTGTTCGACGGGCATCCGGATCTGCGCCGCATCCTCACGGACTACGGTTTCATCGGTTATCCGTTTCGAAAGGATTTCCCCCTCGTGGGGGAGGTCGAGGTGCGCTACGACCCGGAGAAGCGCCGCGTCATCTACGAGCCGGTGTCCATCACGCCGAGGACGCTGGTGCCCCGGGTCATCCGTCAGGACGAGCGCTACGGCGGCGAAGAGACCGACGATGCCTGAAATCCAGAACTTCACGCTGAACTTCGGCCCGCAGCACCCTGCGGCACACGGCGTGCTGCGCCTGGTCCTGGAAATGGACGGCGAGGTCATCACCAAGGCCGACCCCCACGTCGGTCTGCTGCACCGCGGCACGGAGAAGCTCGCCGAGAGCAAGCCCTACAACCAGAGCATCGGCTACATGGACCGACTCGACTACGTGTCCATGATGTGTAACGAGCACGCCTACGTGCTCGCCATGGAGCGTCTGCTCGGCATCGAACCGCCGATCCGCGCTCAGTATATTCGTGTCATGTTCGACGAGATCACCCGGATCTTGAACCACCTCATGTGGCTCGGGGCCCACGGTCTCGATATCGGCGCCATGACCGTGTTCCTCTACTGCTTCCGCGAGCGCGAAGACCTCATGGACTGCTACGAGGCGGTGTCCGGCACGCGCATGCACGCGACGTACTATCGTCCCGGCGGGGTCTATCGGGATCTGCCGGACAGCATGCCCCAGTACCAGGCGTCGCGGTGGCGGAGCGACAAGGAGATCGACCGGCTGAACGCGGATCGCCAGGCGTCGCTCCTCGATTTCGTCGAGGCGTTCACCGACAGGTTCCCGGGGCGCGTCGACGAGTACGAGACGCTGCTGACGGAGAACCGCATCTGGAAGCAGCGCACGGTGGGCATCGGTGTCGTCTCGCCGGAGCGGGCGCTCCAGCTCGGTTTCTCTGGCGCGATGCTGCGGGGATCAGGCATCGAGTGGGACCTGCGCAAGAAGCAGCCCTACGAGGTCTACGACCAGCTCGACTTCGACATCCCGGTGGGCGTGAACGGCGATTGCTACGACCGCTATCTCGTGCGCGTGG
>CBDTYP010000478.1:0-2089 GCA_965364645.1 uncultured Gammaproteobacteria bacterium
TACGAAGACTTCGTCAACACCACTTCGAAACAACTTCCTCCTCCCTCCCTGGGAAGACAACGCGCATCCCCTCCGTGATGCCGTGCGATCTGTCGCACCAGCGCGAGACCCAGACCGCTGCCGCCCTCCGCCTTGTCCTTGGAGGGCGGGCGGTAGAAGGGCATGAAAATACGCTCGCGCTCTGCCTCGTCAACCCCCGGTCCCGCGTCGCTGACGAGGATGCGTGCGAGCCCCGTGTCCGTCGTCTCGACCCGCGCCTCCACGCCCGCGCCCTGTCCGTGGCGCCGGGCGTTCTCGAAGAGATTCCTCAGCATGCGCCGCAGCGTACGCGGATCCCCCTCGATGGTCGTCGCCTTCCCGCCCACGTCGGCGCCGATCCGAGCACCCTCCTCGGCGCACAGGGCCAGCAGCTCCACCGCCTCGCGGCTCTCCATGCTCTCGCCCGCGCTCAATCGGCTTGCCAGCAGCAACTCTTCGATGAGCGCGTCGAGATCACGAATATCGCTGCTCACCCGCTCGCGGAGCGCGCTGTTATCATCGCCGGTCAGGAGCTCCAGACCCATGCGGATGCGCGTCAACGGTGTTCGCAGCTCGTGGGATGCGCCCGCGAGCATGCCGCGCTGCGCGTCGACGAGCTTCTCCACGCGATCGGCGGCGCGGTTGAAACTGCGCGCGAGCTGCGCCACCTCGTCGTTGCCCTGTACCTGCACCCGTGCGCTCAGATCCCCCTCGCCCAGCTGATTCACGCGTTCGTGCAGGCGTTCCAGGCGGCGGGTGATACGCCGTACGATGGGGTATGCGCCGATGGCGACGGCGACGGCAAGAAGGATCAGCATCGCCAACCAGCCGGCGCCCCGATCCCGGTGGGGGCGCACGATCAACCAGCGGCCGTCGGAGAGGTGCAACGCGATCCTGGGGCCCTTGCCCCCGCCGTGCACCCAGCCGGTCTCGAGGCCGTCGAGATCCGGCTCGGGAACCACCTCGCCCGCCGAGGCCAACAGGGTCGCGTCGCCGTCATACAGCGATAGATCGACGCCGAGCTGCGCGTGCAGGCGATCGAGCGCCGCCTGACTCTCGCCGACACCGCGCTCTCGCGCCGGCAGCATGCCGCTCACGACGGCCGCGCCGCCGCTCATCCACTTCTCGCGCTCCTCGCTGGGCGGCAGAAGGTGCCAGGTCGCGAACACCAGCACGCCGAACAGGATGAGTATCGCGACCAGCGCGATGTAGATCTGCAGATAGAGGTGACGCATGGCGCTCAGTCGTCGTCCTGGCGCCGCGCGAAGACGTAGCCCGCGCCGCGCACGGTGATGATCCGTCGCGGGTTCTTCGGGTCGTCCTCGATGGCGTTGCGGATGCGCGAGACGTGCACGTCGATGCTGCGATCGAAGGACTCGAGGCGCTCACCCCGCATCCGGTCCATGATGGCCTCGCGGGACAGCACGCTGCCCGCCCGTTCCGCCAGTGCGCACAGCAGATCGAACTGGTATGCAGTCAGCGTTCGCATCTCGCCATCCACGCGTACTACCCGCTCTTCCCGATCGATCTCCAGGCGGCCGAAGCGGAGCGGCCGTGACGCGTCGCTCGCCGTCGGCGCGCGACGGCGCAGGATCGCCCGCAGGCGCGCCAGTAGCTCCCGGGGGTTGAAGGGCTTCGGCAGGTAGTCGTCGGCGCCGAGCTCGAGGCCGACGATGCGGTCGGTCTCCTCGCCCCGGGCGGTGAGCATGAGGATCGGGATCTCCGACTCCGCTCGTACCCGCCGGCAGACGTCGAAGCCGTCCGCGTCCGGCAACATCACGTCGAGTATCAGGGCGTCGTAGTCGCCCTCGGCCAGAGCCTCGAGCCCGGGGCCGGCACTCGAGGCCGCATCGAGCGCGATGCCGACGGGCCCCAGGTACTCCTCGAGCATGGCGGACAGGCGCTCGTCGTCCTCGATCATGAGCACGCGCTGGGTCATGGGGTGAAGGATACGTGGTGGCGGGGGGCGGGCAAATGGTGTCCTGCCCGCCCCGCGCGCCTATCAGTGACGATGACGTCCGATCATGGACGCGAGCTCCTGGCGCTGCTCGACGGTCAACACCTCCGACAC
>CBDTYP010000479.1:0-2082 GCA_965364645.1 uncultured Gammaproteobacteria bacterium
CGATCGATGTTGATATGACAGACGGCATGTTCCAGCGGCTGCGTCGAGTTCTGCCTCAGCAGATCCTGCAGACGGTTCTCGAACTCACGGCGATTCAGCAGCCCGGTGAGATCGTCGTGACTCTCTTTGTAGGAGAGCTTGGCCGAGAGGTTGTTACTGACCTCAATGGCCTCTTGAAACTTCTCGCGGCTGCGATCCAGCGCGCGACTGATGCGCGCGATGGCGAAGAGCAGCACGGCGACGGTGAGGGAGAAGCAGAAGGCGCCGAGACAGAACGCCCGGATGAGGTCGTCTTCCACGTAGAAGGCGCTCAAGAGCAGCAAACCCGACACGAGCAGGGCCGCCGCCGTGAAGGCGTTCAGGACCTGGCTCAACTTGGTCGGCTGATTGACGTCCACCAATGTTCCTCCTGGGGCGCAACAGAAATAGGAACGCCATCCCTGACGTACCCTGGACCTATCCAGAGGCATATCGGACAGGGGGATCGGGCCTTTACAGATGGCCGCCCGGCAGGGGTTTGAAGGCGCCTAGAGTGGGATGACCGTCACAGTTGCGCCGCCGGCGGCCGGCGGCAGGTCGCGCGGCTCAAGAATCTAATTCTGCCAGGAGCCGCCTCCAATCGGCGCCCGGATCGCCGAATGCGACGAACGAGGGGTTAATGAGAGAGTCCGATGCGTTGTATCGCAGGGGCTCCAGATCGCGGTCGGTCAATCCACCGCCTGCCTCCTCCAGGAGGCATTGGCTCGCCGCGGTATCCCACTCGCTCGTGGGTCCGAACGCGGGATAGAGATCCGCGAGCCCCCGCGCCACGAGGCAGGCTTTCAAGGAGCTGCTGGCGCGGATCACCCGGGTGTTGCCGAGGCGCTCGACCAATCGATCCACCTCCTCGTTCCGGCGGCTGCGGCTGCGCAGGACCACCGCCTGGTTCTCGGGCAAACGGCGGGTACGGATGGTCTCACGCGCCCCGTCGGCGTGCTCGAGCCGCGCGCCACCCCGGCGAACGGCCGCGTAGCATGTACCGGAGACCGGCACCGCGACCACGCCGAGCACCGGGAAGCCGCCGCTGACGAGTGCCACGTTGACCGTGAACTCGCCCCGCCGCGCGGCGAATCCACGGGTGCCGTCGAGGGGATCCACGAGCCAGTAGTTCTGCCAGCGCGCGCGTTCCTCGAAGGGAGGGATCTCACCTTCCTCAGAGAGGACCGGCACGCCGGGCTCCAGGGTTCTGAGTCCTTCGCTGATGATCTCGTGGGCCGCGAGGTCCGCGCTCGTTACCGGCGACTGGTCCTCCTTCTGGCGGACCTCGAACTCTGTCCCGTAGATCTCCATGACCCGCCGCGCGGCGACGCTGGCGTTAGCCGCCACGCCGTCGGCGAGGCGCCACAGTCGCGATGCTGCCGGGTTCTCCATCATGACCGCACGCTCGTCAGCGCGGTGCGCGCCGCGCGAATTGGAGATCCCAGACGCCGTGCCCGAGACCCAGGCCGCGCCGCTCGAACTTGGTCACCGGGCGCTCGCTGCGCGCGGCGCAGAAGTTGCCGGGCCCCGCCACGTTCTCGAGACCCTCCTCCGCCTCCAGCACCGCCAGCATGTGCTCCGCGTAGTTCTCCCAGTCGGTGGCGAGGTGAAAGAGTCCCCCCGGCTCGAGCCTCGATGTCACGAGCTCGGCGAAGGCCGGCTGCACCAGCCGGCGCTTGTGGTGGCGCTTCTTCGGCCAGGGATCGGGGAACCAGAGGAGGACCTCGTGCAGGCTGCCGGGGGGCACGTTGTCGCGCAGGATGTCGGCCGCGTCGCCCCGCAGCAGGCGCACGTTGGTGAGCCCCTGCTCGGCGACGGCCGCCAGCAGGCGCCCGATGCCGGGATCGAAGACATCCACCCCCAGGTAGTCCCGCTCGGGATGGGCCCTCGCCAGGCTCACCAGAGCCTCACCATTGCCGAAGCCGATTTCCATCACCCGGGGGGCCCGGCGTCCGAAGACGGCGTCCAAGTCCAGCATCCCCCGGGGCTCGATGCCGTATTCCGGCCAGCGGGTCTCGATGGCGGCCCGCTGGGCTCGGGTCAGGCGGGTCGTGCGCCGCACGA
>CBDTYP010000480.1:0-2075 GCA_965364645.1 uncultured Gammaproteobacteria bacterium
CTTAAAATCCCCTGGCCGCAAGGCCGTCCGAGTTCGAGTCTCGGCTCCGGCACCAATGATCTCGGCCACGCAAGGAAGGTCGCGTGCCGATCCTGCGTAGCCTCACACCGCGTCGGCGATCAGGTCGAGGTGCTCAAGCAGCCGCTCGGTGCTCATCATGCCGGTGTGATCAGGGACGGGGATGAACATGAATGACTTGTCGGTGAACTTCCGGCCGAGGCACTGGGTGTCCATGTGCATCATTCGAATCTCGCCAATCATGCGTCGTTGTTCTGCGCTGTCGTGGAACACGCAAAGTACCGTGCGTACGTGGTCGATCGCATCACGGAGAAAACCGACGAATGGCGACTGCTGGCCGGTCCGCACGCCATCGAACGGCGCCGATAGATCGATCCCCTGACGGATGAGCGGTGAAAAATCTGCCTTGACCTTATCGACGCACTCCAGCATGTGTTGGTGAAGCACCAGCCATTCTTGCATTGTGCTGCAGGAGCCGCTGATCTTATGTAATGCTCTCATTACGTCCATGGACGACGACGCATCCAACCCGGCAAACAGTCGCGTGAGGAAACAGTCACTCTCCTGCAGGTCGGCGTCGATCGTAAGCACGCCGTCAAACAACTCGCCACTCTCGTCGCCCGCTGCGCACCGAAGGGCCATGATGCTCCCGCATGAAAAACCGGACAGAATCGTCTTTCTGGGTGAGAGGCTCGTGCATAGAAAGCCAGTCAGCGCCCGAATCAAAGCGAACTGATTCTCGATGGACACCACCGGACGGTCGGCAACGTCCGGCTCCATTCCGACGGGGCAGACAGTGATCATTCGATACGGGGACGCTCCAAGCAGTTCCCGCCACGCGGCTGTCGTGTGATCGCCTCCGATAGACGGGATCCACACGATCAACACATCCGAGTCGCGGTTGTTGTCCGCGAAGCGCATCTCCCAACCAGGGAGCAGAGCGTCAAAGCCACCGCGATCGAGAGTCCGGCACAACTCATCGCTGATCCGAAATCGTTTGTCCGTTATTGCCGAGACGCGTGTCACTGTCGGACTGTCGAACGACAACGCCTGCCGGGCGTCCTCGAGAATCAAGCGGCAGTCGCTCGCGTCTCGCTGGCGTTGCCGGGCATCCTTCCGGAGGCAGCGACGGATGAGAGCGATGACTTCCGCAGGCGACTCGCCAGGGAGCGCGGTCAAATCCGGATCCTGAGAGAAAACGGCAGCGATGCATTCGGCTGGTGACTCGCTGTTGAACGGACTCGCGCCGGTCAGACATTCATAGAGCACCACGCCCAGCGCCCAAAGATCCGTTCTGCGATCGACCTCCCCGCCCCGGGCTTGCTCGGGACTCATGTATTGCACCGTGCCCAAGATCGTGCCGGGCGTGGTCATGGTGTCCGACAACCCAACCGTCGGCGTATCGCCGGTTGGAGGGGGCTCGTTGGCCGGTGCGGCTCTCGCAAGACCAAAGTCCAGTACCTTTGCAATCCCGCCGGTGGTGATTTTGACGTTGGCCGGCTTCAAGTCGCGGTGAATGAATCCGGCGTCATGAGCGGTCGCCAGCCCCTCGGCGATCTGCGAGCAGACCTCGAGGGCTTCTCCCATCCGAAGCGGGCCGCGAGCGAGCATGTCGGCCAGGGTTTCGCCGTCGACGTATTCGAGAACGAGGTATTTCAGGCCCTGGTGTTCCTCGATGCCGTGGATGCCGCCGACATTCGGGTGATTCAGTGCCGCAAGTGTCTTGGCCTCGCGCTCGAACCGTGCCATGAGGGCGGGGTTGTCCGCAAACTTGGGGGGCAGGGCTTTGATGGCGACGGATCGGCCCAGCCGGCTATCGGTCGCCTTGTACACAACTCCCATGCCGCCCCGGCCGATCTCGCAATCGATCGAATAGGCGCCGATCTGTGATGGGAAGTCCTTCATCGCATCAAGAATTGGTCTGGCAGTGGCGTCCCTGTGAGAAGCAATAAGCGTACATCATAGGGTGTTTGGAACAGGTGTCCATCTGGGTGTCCATACTCCTCGGACTGTAGAGCACTCCTCGTAACCCTCGTAAACGGGAAAGGGCAACGAAT
>CBDTYP010000481.1:0-2072 GCA_965364645.1 uncultured Gammaproteobacteria bacterium
TTCTGGCACTGGCTGGTGCTCGGGGTGGTGCTCGCCACCATCGAGATCTTCGCACCGGGAGTCTTCTTCCTGTGGCTCGGGATCTCCGCCGGCATCGTCGGCATCCTGCTGTGGATCGCCCCGGGGCTCGACTGGGAATGGCAGGTAATTCTCTTCGCGATCCTGTCCATCGCCAGCGTGGTCCTCGCGCGCCGCTACCTCACCAGTCACCCGCTGGAATCCGATGAGCCGAACCTGAACCTGCGGGGTCACCAGTACGTGGGCCGGACCTTTACCCTGGAGGAGCCGGTAGTGAACGGCCAGGGCAAGATCCAGGTGGACGACTCCACCTGGAAGATCACCTGCGACGACTGTGAGGCCGGCACGAAAGTTCTCATTGATGGTGTCGACGGCGTGGTACTTCGCGCTAGAATTGCCGGCTGACATTTCCCTGCCGACTGATCCCGTGAGTGTAGAGACAGGAAACAGCCTCGCTGGCGTCGAGGACGTGCTCGACTTCTGGTTCGCCGATGCCCCGGACGGCCCCGATGCGCTCGCCCGGAGGAACCGCGTCTGGTTCCGGGGTGGCGAGGCCTTCGATCGCCAGTGCGCCGAGGGCTTCGCGAAGACCCTGGAGGCGGCGGCGCAAGGGGATCTTAGTCACTGGAAGACGACGCCGAGGGGGCGGCTCGCGCTGATCATCATTCTCGACCAGCTCTCGCGCAACATCTACCGGGGCACGCCCGCCGCCTTCGCCCAGGACGACCGGGCCCTCGCGCTCTGCCGGGAAGGGCTCGAGATGGGGGAAGACCGGCAGCTCGCGCCCTGCGAACGCACATTTTTCTACATGCCGCTGGAGCACGCCGAGGATCGGGACGTGCAGAGGCTCTCGGTGCATCTATTCGAGCGTCTCGCCGAGGAGGCGCCGGAGGAGTGGCGGGCCCAGCTGCTGGCGAACGCGGGCTACGCCCGCGAGCACCGGGTGATCGTCGACGAGTTCGGGCGCTTCCCGCATCGCAACGGGATCCTCGGACGCCCCTCCACCCCCGCCGAAGAAGCGTACCTGGCCGGCGACGCCCCCCGCTTTGGACAACAGTAGCCCCGCCGTGGAGACGATCCGGCCCGACTCCGGGACCGATGGCGTGCGTACGCTACGCAACGTCGCCATCATCGCCCACGTCGACCACGGCAAGACGACGCTGGTGGATCGCCTGCTGCAGCAGTCGGGCTCCATGGACGCGCGGGCAGCTCCCATCGAGCGGGCCATGGACAGCGACGACCTCGAGCGCGAGCGCGGCATCACCATTCTCTCCAAAACCACCGCGGTGACCTGGCAGGGTTACCGCATCAACATCGTCGACACGCCGGGGCACGCGGACTTCGGCGGCGAGGTGGAGCGGGTGCTCAGCATGGTCGATACGGTGCTGTTGCTGGTGGATGCGGTGGAGGGCCCCATGCCCCAGACCCGCTTCGTGACCCAGAAGGCGTTTGCCCGCGGGCTCAAGGCGATCGTCGTCATCAACAAGATCGATCGGCCGGGCGCGCGTCCCGACTGGGTCCTGAACGAGACCTTCGATCTGTTCGACCGCCTGGATGCCACCGAGGAGCAGCTGGATTTCCCGGTCGTGTATGCGTCTGCGTTTCAAGGCTACGCGGGCCACGATGCGCTTGTAACCGAGGGCGACATGACACCGCTCTTCGAGACCATCGTCGAGCAGGTCCCGCCACCACCGGTGGATCGGGACGGTCCGTTCCAGATGCAGGTGAGCAGCCTCGACTACTCGAGCTACGTGGGCGCCATCGGCATCGGGCGGATCGCACGGGGCTCGGTGAGCCGCAACTCGCCCGTCGTCGTCGTCGACCGGGAAGGTCGCACCCGCAACGGGCGGATCCTGCAGGTGCTGCGCAGCGAGGGGCTCGAGCGCAGGGAGACCGAACGCGCGAGCGCCGGAGACATCGTCGCGGTCACGGGTATCGAGGCGCCCAACATCTCGGACACGCTGTGCGATCCGGAGGCGGTGGAAGCCCTGCCGCCGCTCACCGTCGACGAGCCGACGGTGAGCATGGATTTCCTCGTCAACACGTCGCCGCTG
>CBDTYP010000482.1:0-2065 GCA_965364645.1 uncultured Gammaproteobacteria bacterium
GATAGTGCACTTCGAGCCGTTCGAGCTGCTCCTCGAGGTCGGCGAGGCTCGTGAGGAGCGAGGGCACGGCGACCAGGGTGCGAAGCTCCGGAGGCACGCCCTGTGCGAGCTCGAGCTTCGGGAGCCTCTTGGGAGAAAGCAGGGCCGCGACCAGGCGATGAACGAGGGACACCGCGATCTCCGACGCTGGCAGGAGGCCGAGGATCACCAGCAGGAAGAGGCTCCAGGGCCCTGCCCCCGCCGATCGCGCGACGAACACGAGCCCGCAGAGCTGCAAGACGCTGAGGGCCGCAATCGCTCCCAGATAGCCCACCATGGCGTACGCGCGGCAGACGCGGAGAAGACGGAGTCGCCACGGAGAGCGAAAGCCCAGCCTCCGCTCGAAGTCCCGCCGGCCCCTGGACACGAGCGAGTAGCCCGGATCCTCCTCGGCGCGCTCGGGAACGCCGGGAAGCCTCGGTGCGTTCCGTGGGGCCTCGCTCTCGACCGCGGGGGGAGGCGTTTGCCGGTCCTCCTCGGCCGCGCTCCGCGCCACCAGCACGGCTTCGCGCGCCACTTCGAGCTCCGATCGCCCCGAGCCCCGGGACAGCAGCTCGATCTGCTTGCGGTACTCGTCCCGCGTAGCGAAATCCATGGCCGGAAACGCCGGGGCGGTGCGCAACACCTCATCCACCAGGCTGACCCTCTCGAAGAACTCGAGCCAATCGATGGAGGACATCCAGCGCATGCTGCCGATGATGTGGCGCACGGTCGCGTTGGCCGCGCCCTGGGCGTGGTGCTCCTCGGCCACCGCCGCGCTGGAGGACGTTCCCTGGGCGGCGAGCTTCCGCTCGAGCCACGCCAGCGCCGACATGATCGAGTTGTCCTGGTCGCGCAGCCGCTGGACCAGCTGGACCGTGAACGCCCGAGTCAGGGGGGCGTCGTCCAGACCGTGCAGGACCTCCTCGGTGCTTTCTGCGGGCCGACCCGAGAGGCCCAGCAAGCGGTCCGCCAGCTCGTCGGCGCGAGCCCGCGCCCGGCGAGAGTCGACGATCAGCTGCGACAGCCGCCGCAGGTTCTCCACCAGAGTCATGCGCAGGTGGATGGGCACGGCCCAGAGCTCGCCGATCCCGAGAGGCTGGACGCGCTGGTAGGCCCGGACGAAGCGCCCCAGCGTCTCCAGCTCGAAGCGACTGTCGGTGTGGGCCACGTAGGCCCAGGCCAACCCATAGACGCGCGGCGTTCCCGCCAGGTGGCCCGCGGCGATCTTCGGCAGCCGGCGGTAGTAGCTCTCCGGAAGGTGGTCTCGAATCTCCCGGAGCTGCTCGTCCACGACGTGGAAGTTGTCGAGGAACCACTCCTCGGCGAGCGTGATCTCACGCTTCTCAGCGACCGCCCGGACGACGTCGTGATACGCGTCCAGAAGTACGCGCTCGTTCGCCCGGACCCGGGGAAGAAGGCTCCGTCCCTTCGTGGGCCTCTGGGTGGTTCGCTCGGCTGCGGCCAGACTCTCGGCGTGTTGCTCGAGGCGCTCGATTCCGAACAGCTCAGCGCGGATCGGCTCTTCTCGTGCCGATGTGGCACCCGGCACACTGACGTGGGCGCTCATGTTCGCTCGCGCTCTCCCGTCGGAAGGATGTCTCGTGATCCAGCTTCATGGCGAGGGACGAAGGCGCGGATCTTGCCCGGTATCGCCGACGTTGGATCGACCTCCCGGATCGGAAGATCGGGCTGGGCTCATCCGGTCAGCTCCGGCCCCAATGGCACGGTGGGAATCGGAGCGACATCCGTTGCTATTGGGCTCCCGAGACGGACGCGTGCGAGCTCCATCTGCGTATCCAGCAGCTCTTGCTCCGGGACTACGAGCTTGACGATGTTCTGAATCTGCGTTCGTGAGTACCCCGCTTCCGGAGCGCTTGCGTGCGAAGCCATGAGCTTCTTGTAGAGCTGGAGCGCCGTGGCCAGGTCGCGCGCGGAATAGTGCGCTGCGTACGCCGCCGCGTACTCGCGAGCTGCCTCTGCAGGAGTGCTGTGATCACTCATCCTCGTTCGCCTTGCCGATGTAGCCCGCCGAGCTCGGCGGGCT
>CBDTYP010000483.1:0-2057 GCA_965364645.1 uncultured Gammaproteobacteria bacterium
AAGTCTGTCTTTTGCAGCACCCGCTGTGCACCGCTCTCGAGCTGTTCGCGATCCTCTGCGGTCAGGTCCTTGGCGGTCACCACGAGCACCGGCACGTTGACGGCGTCGTCGCGGAGCCGGAGATTCGCGAGGAACTCGAAGCCGTCCATCACGGGCATCATGAGGTCGAGCACGATCAAGTCCGGGAGCGAGGTCTCGGCGTGTTCGAGCGCGACCGCTCCGTTCTCGGCCGAATCGACCGTCCAACCCTCGTCGCGAAGGTTGCGGCACAGGAGCTCGCGGGTCGGCTGGTCATCCTCCACGACCAGCACCCGCGAGCCTTCGCCGGGCTGGTCCACGAGGCGCCGGGCGAGCTCCCGCAGCTGGGCGCGATCGAAGGGCTTGGCTATCGACTCGACGGCTCCGAGGCTCAGGGAGAGCTCGCGGTTCGCCACGATCGAGAGCATGACGACGGGGATCGACGCTAGTTCCGAGTCGGACTTCAACTTCCGCAGGACCGCCCAGCCGTCCATGGCCGGCATCATGACGTCGAGCGTGATCAGCGCCGGACGCTCCCGCTCCGCGTGTTGGAGAGCCTCGGCTCCGGAGCGCGCCACCACCACGCGGTAGCCGTCCGCTTCGAGCGTTCGTCGCAGCAAGTCGCGTGCATCCGCCTCGTCGTCGACGACGAGAATCGTCGGGCGCCCCGACTCGTCCGACGAGGCGCTCGCGTCCACCTCCTCGGGAGCGACCGATTGAGGCTCGTCCGTCGCGCCGCTCACCCCGGCCGGGATCTCCAGGGTGAACACTGAGCCGACACCGGTCTCGCTGGTGACGGTCAGATCGCCACCCATCAGTTGACACAGGCGCCGACTGAGCGGCAAGCCGAGTCCCGTGCCGCCGTACTCGCGCGTGGTCGAGTCGTCGGCTTGCGCGAACTCCTCGAAAACGTGATCCAGCTTGTCGGCGGGAATCCCGATCCCCGTATCGCTCACGCTGACCACGAGCCAGTCCTGGTCGTCTCGCAGGGCGCGATTCGCGCTCAGGGTTACCACGCCGTCTTTTGTGAACTTCGAGGCGTTCGAGAGGAGATTGAAGACGCACTGGCGCAGCTTCGTGAGGTCGGCGTGCACGAAGCCCAGGTCGGCGGCGAGGTCCTGCTCCAGCCGGTTGCCGCCTTTCGCAATGATGGGATGCGTCGTCGCGACGACGTCGTTGACCAATTCAGCGACGGAGAAATCCTCCGTGAACAGGTCCATGCGGCCTGCCTCGACCTTGGAAAGGTCGAGTACGTCGTTGATGAGGGAGAGCAAGTGTTTGCCCGCCGCTTGCACCTTGTTGAGATCGGGAATGTATTCCTCGTTGCCGTCGTCCTCGCATTCCTCGACGAGCATCTCGGTGTAGCCGATGATCGCGTTCATGGGCGTTCTCAGCTCGTGGCTCATGTTCGCCAGGAACGCGCTCTTGGCACGGTTCGCTTCTTCGGCCTTCTCGCGTGCGTCCTGGATCTCTGCCTCCATCTTCGCCCGCTCGGTCACGTCGCGTATGACGCCGGTGACGAGTCGGGCGCCGTCGGCCATACCAATGCCCAAGGACAGTTCGATCGGGAACTCGTGGCCGTCCGCGTGGCGCGCGTAGAGCCTCACCGGCCGACCGGCGGTCCGTGTCAGCAGCCCGCCACTCGCAGCCATAGCGCGGAAGCCCTCGTCGTGGTCGACACGGGAGCTCTCGGGGATGATCGCGGTGAATGGCTGGCCATGCATGTCGCGCGCCTGGTGGCCCAACATCTTCTCCGCTCCTGGGTTCCAGAGAACCACATCGCCGTGCTCATCTGCGCAGATGATCGCGTCGGTTGCCGACTCCATGACCGTGCGCATGCGCTCCTCGGACTGCTCCAGCTCGGCTTGGACAGCAACCATGCGGCGGACGCTTTGCTCCCTTCGGGCAGTTAGAATCGCCTGCGAGCGGCGCGTCCACGCGAAGAGAGCGCCCATGCCCATGACCAGCAGCGAGGTCGCCCCCAGCGCGAGCAGGAAGAGTCGGCGTGTCTGATGGAGAGAGTCGTAGGCTTCGGCGAC
>CBDTYP010000484.1:0-2057 GCA_965364645.1 uncultured Gammaproteobacteria bacterium
ATATCCTCGTCAAGGGCGACGTGGCGAAGCTGGGGGACTTTGGCTTGGTGACCACGCCAGGCTGGACGGCGCGCATCCAGGGGACACCAGGCTACATCGCGCCGGAGGTCGCCGACGGCAAGCGCGACGCCGCCGGCGACGTGTTCGCGTTCGCCTGCGCCGCTTGGGCGTGCCTGGCGAGGCGACCCGCCTTTGGCGAGCCCCCCGTCGGCGCAGACTCCTCGGCGGCGACCTTGATCCTCGTCGAAAGAGCCTGGGAAGGCGTCTTCGACGAGGCTGGCTGCGAGACGTCCGAGGTCCCCGCGGTGGTGTTCGACGTCCTCCGACGCGGTCTGCAGCCCAGTCCAGACGATCGCCCCTCCCTCTCCACGCTACTCGCTCAGCTCGCCGATCTGCGCACCGTTCGGCGAACTCCACGGTGGCGCTGGCCGCGGCGTCTGCTCGGCGGTCGCTGTCAATCGCGAGACGAAACGAATCCATCATGAGTCAAGAAGACCCGACTGAAACCACCGAGACCGAGAAGGACGCCTACCTCGTCCGCTTCGGCGCCCACGTTCGATCACTCCGCGAGTCTCGCTCGCTCACACAACAGACCCTCGCCGAGCTCTCGACCCTCGCCGTCGACACGATCGCGCGACTGGAGCGAGGCGACTTCGCGCCTTCGCTCACCACCCTGCGCAAGCTGGCCATGGGGCTCAGCGTCGAGCTCTCGGTGATCTTCGAGAGCTTCGGCAACACCGTCGCGTCCCCACGTCGCTTCGGTCTCTACATCCGTGGCCGTCGGACCAAGCGGGAGATGAGCGAGGCCGACCTGGCCGCAGCGAGTACGCTGCCCGTCGAGATCATCAGGGAGATCGAGCGGGGAGAGTCCTCCCCCAACCTCGATCGCCTCCGCAAGCTCGCGGCTGGGTTTGATCTCCGGCTCTCGACGCTCTTCGATGACTTCGAGCGCGGACCGTTCGGCGAGTAGGGCGCTCGTTCGTGGCGCGTTGCCGACGCCGGCTCGAGCACCGAGGTCGCGCGCCACCAGGCCCTCGAGCGATGAACTCGGTGGCGCCATGCCCACCGTTGGTTCGGGCCGAACAAGCGCGACGCTTCACAGCGGCGCTGCGCCAGTTTCTTCTCGTGGCGAGGCCGTCGATCTGAACCAGATCACCCCTTGTGGAGAGACCTTGGCCGAGGGCGCCACTCCGCTCCATCGAGGAGTTAGCACGGAAATGGAGGCCGTTTGTGATCTCCCACGCACGCGCCATGTTGCGAGCTCTCCACGGCGCCATTTGGCCAAATTGCGAGCCGGATGATGTTGCCGATCAGCTCCAGAACGGCGTCTACTCACCGATGGCGGACGTGGAGCCGCCTGGTCGCTCGTGCCCTTGCGATCGCAAACTCGAAACCGGTGAATGGAGGGCGTTTACGGCACTTTTCGATCAGGGCAACCACGAGGACGAGCGGTTCGCCGACGTGGTCCCCACGGAGCCCATGAGTTGCCAGCTCGTGCGGTAAACCAACCTCTCCGTCGGCCTCGTCCTCCATCTCCAGACTGGCTCATACAGGCCAAGGCGGATTTTTGGACAGGCGTACCAGAGCCTCGTCCGGGGCAGGGTCTCGTGCACATCGAAACAGGCGATCAGAAGCGCTGACGCCCCCAACGCACGACTGCGGGATTGCACGTTGACCAGGTGGCTTCTCGTTTTGTCCAGGTTCGTGTGGATCGACGATCAGACGCGCGTGCGGAAAACCGCAAACCGAGACTTACTCCGTGCTAACTCATCATGCACGCGGAGTAATCGATTGCGGGTTGCCGTCTTCACGGCCCTTTTTCTTCCGCGAGCACACGTCATGGCCAACTCATACCCCACGCGCGGCGGCGCGCCCTTTGCAAGGCTCTGGCGACCCGAAGAGCTCCGTCCGTCTTCAACCCCAACCCCAGGGGCAGAGGCAGGCGTTCGAGATGCAGCTGCGCGGACGATGCCGGGCTGAGCCAGATCGCCAGCGACATCGCCGAGGAACGCCCCACCACGCGGGCATCGGTCACCACCGCTTGGCGCCAGGCCGCT
>CBDTYP010000485.1:0-2056 GCA_965364645.1 uncultured Gammaproteobacteria bacterium
GACCAACCACAAGCGCATCCGCTCCGCCATCAGCGCCCACAGCAATCGTCTCGAGACCGATTACGAGAAGCGTTACTTCAGGACCAACGTGGTGTACACCGTGCTCGGCGTCGTCATCAGCATTCTCGCCCTCGGCGCCGCCGTACTCATGGCGCCGGACATTCCCGAGATGGAGGTGGCCGGCTTCATGGTGGTGTGGCTGTCCGGCTGGACCTTCGGCGTGTTCATGCTCAGCAGGGCCGTCTTTGCGGCCTGGCGAAACGCCAGCGGCTTCACCGGTACGGCGGGCGCGCTGTTCATCACCCTGTTTGCCATCCCCTTCTTCGGCGGCGAGGTCATGGGCGCCGTGATGCTCGCCAAGTCCGCCGGCGTCGCCATCGTCATCACGTTGATCGCGTTGATCTTCGTCAACTGGCTCTTCTACCAGCTGATGAAGGCGCCGACCCGCCTGGGGCGCAAGCTGCTCGATCAGGTCGAAGGGTTCTACGATTACCTGGTCGTCGCGGAGAAGGACGAGTTGAAGTTCCGGCACCCTCCCGAGAAGACGCCGGAGCTGTTCGAGCGCTTCCTTCCCTACGCGATCGCCCTGGACGTGGAAGACATCTGGGGTGACAAGTTCAGCGAGGTCATCGCGAGGGCCCAGCACGACGGCAGCTATTATGCGCCGGGATGGTACCGCGGGAGCAGCTGGAACAGTCACTCCGTGGGATCCTTCTCCTCGTCCCTGGGCAGCTCACTCAGCAGCACGATCGCATCCTCGTCCACCGCCCCCGGATCCTCCTCGGGCTCCGGCGGCGGGGGATCGTCCGGCGGCGGCGGCGGTGGCGGAGGAGGCGGCGGCTGGTAGGTCCGTGGCGGCGGCGGCGGGGTGTACAATGCCCTCGTGCCAGGGAGATATGCCATGAAAGGACCGCTCAAGTGGATCGCCGCAATCGTCGGCGTCGTCGTGTTGCTCGTCGTGTCGGCCGCGATTCTGCTGCCGATCTTCATCGATCCCCAACGATCACAAGCCCGAGATCATCCCCAGGTCAAAGAGCACACCGGCAGGGACCTGCGTATCGACGGCGACATCGAGCTGAGTGTGTTTCCGTGGATTGGCGTGGAGCTCGGTAAGGTCGCGCTCAGCAACGCTGCCGGCTTCGAGAACCCCGTGTTCGCGAGCACCGACAAGGTATTCATCCGGGTCAAGCTGCTGCGGCGCCTCGCGAAACGCCTCGAGATGGACACGGTCACCATCCACGGACTCAACCTGAATCTCGCGAGAGACGGCGGCGGGCGCAACAACTGGGACGACCTGGCGAGGGCCGGCCAGGACAACAGTGGTAGCGACAGCGGCAGCGGCGCTTCCTCGTCGTCGGGATCCACCGAGTCCCCTGACGGGAGCGCGGCCGCGGCGCTCGCCATCGGCGGCCTCGACATCGACGACGCGAATCTCACCTGGCACGACGCGGCGAAGAACCAGCGGCTCGAGGTGCGAAAGTTGAATCTACAGACCGGGGCCATATCCTCCGGGGAGCCCGTGGACCTCTCCCTCTCGCTGGACGTTCAGGTAGGTGATCCGGCCGTGGATGGCCACATCACGGCGAAGGGAAAGCTCGATTACGACCAGGATCGACAGATAGCCCGGGTCGACGATCTCCGGGTCGAAGGCGAGTTCTCCGGCGAGGCGCTGCCTGGCGGGAGCGCGCGCATCGCGCTTGGCGCGGACATCACCCACGACGGGGCCGGCAATACTCTCGCGATCGAAGCGCTCGCCCTCGAGGCGGAGGACATGAAGCTCACCGGCGAGATGCAGGTGGCGAACACACACACGGTGCCCGAGGCGAAGGGCAGCATCCGCATCGCGGAGTTCAATCCGAAGAAGCTGCACGGGGCGTTCTCCGACGTGAGCATCGAGACCCGGGATCCGGAGGCGCTGACCCGCGCCTCGCTGGAGGCCACCATCGGCGCAAACCCGAACCAGCTCGTCGTCGAGCCGCTCACGATCCGCCTGGACGACTCGACCATCACCGGCGAGGTGTCGGTGCCCGATATCGCGGCCCAGTCGCTGCGCTTC
>CBDTYP010000486.1:0-2049 GCA_965364645.1 uncultured Gammaproteobacteria bacterium
CCCTGAATCAATACCTTCGCCGCGATAAACGTCAAATAACTCTAAGTTTTCTAGCACATGAATTCCCACCTGTCCAACACAATCCCGGACGGCCTGTACGGTGATGGATTCCTCGACCAGCACAGAGACGTCCCGACGAACGGTGGGGTACTTCGATAATGCCCTAAATTCCACGGGTTGTCCCCCCTGGACCGCGTCCAGGTGGAGCTCGAAGAGGAAAACGGGCCCACTCAGCTTGCGCGCTTGCGCAATGGCCGGATGCAGGGCGCCCAGGACGCCCACCTCGGCTCCAGAGCGCAGGATTCGCGCGCTCTGCCCCGGGTGCAGGGCCGGATGCCCGGCGGGCTCCCAGGTGGCCTCCTCGGGGCTCCCGGCGAGGACCAGCAGGCCCTCCACGTCGGATTTGAGGTCGTAGAAGTCGCCGTCTCCGCCCGGGATACCCCACTGCTCGGGGTCCACGGGCCCGGCGGCCAGGCCGGCGACCACCGCCTGCTGGTGGAGTGCCCCGTCGACCCGGCGAAAACGCAGCCCCATCTCGAAGAGGCGGACCCGGTGCTGCTGGCGGTTCAGGTTGTATTCCAGGGCCTGCAGCAGTCCCGGCCACAGGTTGCTGCGCATGACCCCCATATCCGAGACGATGGGGTTGGCCAGGGGCAGCGCATCGTGCTCGGGGTCGAGGCGCCGCTGCAGGCCCGCGTCGACGAAGCTGTAGGTAATGGCCTCCTGGTAGCCCCGCTGCACGAGGACGGCGCGCACGTCCGCGTCGGAGACTCGCGCCTCCGGCCTGTCCGACATGAACAGCTCCGCCGTCGGCGCGAGGGCGGGGATGGCGTCGTAGCCGACGATGCGGGCCAGCTCCTCGATGAGATCCGTCTCCATGGTGACGTCGGGGCGGAACGGGGGCGGCGTCACCTGCCACTGCCCACCGCCGGCGTGCACCACCATCTCCAGACGTTCGAGGATGTCCACCACCGTGTCCCCGGCTACCGCCATGCCAAGGACCCTCTCGACGCGCGCGCTGCGCAGCGTAATCTCCGACTCCCGCGGCAGGGCGTCCTCGACGCAGGTGTCCACCAGGGGCCCCGGCACGCCGCCCACCACGGCCTTAAGCAGCTCCGTGGCGCGCTCAACCGCGGCCATCTGACCCACCGGCGAGGCGTGCCGCTCGAAACGATGGGACGCGTCGGTGTGCATGCCGAGACGGCGCGCCTCCAGCGCGATGGTCTTCGGCGTGAACCAGGCGCACTCCAGGAAGATGTTGCGGCTCGTCTCCGTCACCGCGGTGTCCAGACCACCCATGATGCCCGCCAGCGCCACGGCGCGGCCCTCGTCGGCGATGACCAGGGAGTCCGCGGTCAGTGTGATCTCGTTGCCGTCCAGCAGGGTGAGGCGCTCGCCCTGCTGCGCCCTGCGCACGTGGATGGATCCGTCCAGGGCGTCCAGATCGAAGGCGTGCATGGGCTGGCCGAGCTCGAGCATCACGTAGTTGGAGATATCCACCACCGGACTGATGGGACGCACGCCCATGCGCCGCAGGCGATCCCGCATCCACATGGGTGTGCGGGCGGCGGGGTCGATGCCGCGGATGACGCGGCCCACGTAACGGGGGCAGTGCTCCGGCGCGTCCAGGTGCACGGGGAAGCGATCGTCGCCGCCCGCCGCCACCGGCGCCAGTGCCGGCCCCGTGACGGGGATGCGGTTTATCACCCCCACCTCCCGGGCGACTCCCGAGATACCCAGGCAGTCGCCGCGGTTCGGCGTGAGCTCGATGTCGATGATGACGTCATCCAGGCGCAGGTGCTCCGCCAGCGGTGTGCCCACGGGCGCGTCCGCGTCCAGCTCGATGATGCCGTCGGCGTCCTCCCCGAGACCGAGCTCGATGGCGGAGCACAACATGCCCTGGGACTCGACGCCGCGGATCTTGCTGCGCCGGATCTTGTGCCCGTCGGGAAGCTTCGCACCCACGAGCGCCATCGGCGCCTTCATGCCCTGATACACGTTCGGCGCGCCGCAGACGACCGAGAGCGTCTCGCCGGTGCCGGCATCGAC
>CBDTYP010000487.1:0-2041 GCA_965364645.1 uncultured Gammaproteobacteria bacterium
CCGATGCCGTGCAGCGAGAAGGTCATGGGTTCGCGTCCACTATTCCGGTTCGCCGAAACGATTCTGCACTAGCTGCGAGATCTCGGTGACCGCCTCGTCGGCATCGCTGCCCTCGGCGTGGACCTCGATGGCCACGCCCTTGGCCGCCGCCAGCATCATGACGCCCATGATGCTCTTCGCGTTGACCTTCTGATCGCCGCGCTTGATGGTGATTTCGCTCTCGAAGCCGGACGCAAGGTTCACGAGCTTGGCCGCTGCCCGGGCGTGCAACCCGAGCTTGTTCACGATGGTGAGTTCCCGATTCGCCATTTCAGGTCCCGGTGCCTGGATGCATCCCACGCCAGCGCAGCAACGCCTCGAGCATCGCCTCGTCGTCAGCGCCCGCGGCAACCAGCGGCATCTCGGCGACGCCGAGCTTCCGCCCGTGCTCCCCGACCCGTCGGCTCGCAACCACGTAGCCGGCCTCCCGCAGCCAGGCTGCCGACGCTCCGCCGAGCGCGGAGAACAGGTTCTCGAATCCCTCGACGCTCGTGACGACGACCGCGTCGATGCCCCCGGCCGCGCCGAGCTCGGCGACCCCGGCCGGATCACTCCCGGGACATTCGCGCCTATATACCTCAGCATACGCCACACGGGCGCCGCGCTTCGAGAGCGTGTCCCCCAGTACCGGCCGGCCGCCCTCGCCCCGGACGATGAGTATCCGGGAACCGGTCACGGCGGCCGTCGCGAGCTCGGGCAGGGCGAGCAGCGCCTCACTGCTGGCCCCCTCGGCGGGGCACAGGACCCGTGTGCGTCCCGCCGCCTCCAGGGCCGCGGCCGTTCGCGCCCCCACCGCCGCCACCGTGCCGTGGATCCCGGCGGCACCGCCCGCCAGAGCGAGGCCGTGCTCGACGGCGTTGGGGCTCACGAAGATCGTCACGTCGCCATCCCCGAGGGCCGCGAACGCCTCCCGGGCCGCCTGCAGCATACCGGGGTCCTCGACCGGGAGAATTTCGATCGCGGGGAAGCGCACGGCGACACCGCCGTGACCCTCGATGAGCGACACCAGCCCGTCGCTCTGATGCCGCGGGCGGGTGACCAGCACCCGCAGCCCCGCGAGCGAGCATGGCGCGGGGCCGGCCTCAGCCATCGGCCCCGCCATCGGCATAGACCTGCGCAAGGATAGCGCCGGCGCCCTGACTCAGCAGGTCTTCCGCCACACTCTGCCCCAGATGCTCTCCCTGCTCCCGCGGCCCCCGCCCGCGCGCATGCAGTAAACGGCTCCCATCGACGCTCGCCACCAGGCCACGCAGGGTGAGCTCGTCTCCATGGAGCTCGGCGTAACCGGCGATGGGCACCTGACAGCCTCCGCCGAGACGCGCGTTCATGGCGCGCTCGGCACGCACCCGCGCGTTGCTGTCCGCGTCGCCCAGGGGGGCGATGAGATCCTCTACCTCCGGGTCGGCCTGGCGGCACTCGATTCCGAGCACCCCCTGGCCGACGGCCGGGAGCAACACCTCAGGCTCCAGCGCCTCCCGCACGCGATCGCCCAGACGCAGGCGCTGCAACCCGGACACGGCCAGTATCAGGGCGTCGTACTCACCGGCATCGAGCTTGGCGAGCCGCGTGTGCACGCCCCCGCGCACCGTGCGTATCTCCAGGTCCGGCCTGGCGGCCAGCAGCTGGCACTGGCGGCGCAGACTCGAGGTGCCGACACAAGCGCCCGAGGGCAACTCCGCCAGGGAATCGTGGTGATTGCTGACGAGACCGTCGCGGGGATCGGCGCGGTCCATGACCACGGGCAGCGCGAAGCCCTCCGGGATCTCCACGGGCACATCCTTCAGGGAGTGCACCGCGATGTCGGCGCGGCCGTCGAGGAGCGCGTTCTCCAGCTCCTTGATGAACAATCCCTTGCCCCCCACCTTCGCCAGCGGCGCATCCAGCAGCTTGTCGCCCCGGGTCGACATAGGCACCAGCTCGACCCGCAGATCCCCGTGCGCATCACGCAACAGAGACGCCACGTGCTCCGCCTGCCAAAGCGCCAGCGGACTCTTACGGGTCG
>CBDTYP010000488.1:0-2039 GCA_965364645.1 uncultured Gammaproteobacteria bacterium
TCCACGTGCACCTCCATGCTCCACCCGAACGCGCGCAGGTTGATGACCATGATCAGCACGAGCGCCATGGCGAGACCGACGGGAATCGACATCAGCCCGGCGATGAGCCCCATCACCCCCGTCTGCGTCTGCACGAGTTGCCATACCTGACCCGGGGTAAGACCCTGGGCCCGCAACACAGCGATCTCCCGGGCCCGTTCCAGCTCGAGCGCCATCAATGCGCTCAAGATGCCGACGAACGCGATGACCGTGGCGAGGGCGCGCAACACCGACGTGATCGTGAACGTGCGGTCGAATACCTCCATTGACGCGCTCTTGATGGCACCGGTCGCACGCACGACGAGGTGCTGCCCGCCGGCGATGGCCTCGCGTACGGATTCCATGAGCGCTTCCTGATTCACCCCCTCCCCGGCGTAGATCCCGACGGTCGAAACGGCCGGGTCATCCCAGTAGCGATCGTAGGTCGCGCGCGCCATGACGACGGCGCCGTGCTCCGAGCCGTAGTCGCGAAACACCGCGGCCACCGGGAACGCGTGATCGCCGCCATCGGTCTGCAGCCTCAGCACGGCGCCGGGGGCCAGGCCCTCGCTGCGCGCCAACGATTCGCTGATCAAGACCTCCCCACCCTCGTCGAAGCCGGGCCAGGCCCGGGACGGATCGCCGTCGAGCAGATGGAATCCCCCGTAGCTCTTGGCCGCCATCCGGATCGCCACCAGCTCCACGGGGCGCGTCCCGCCGTCGAGATCTGCGACCACATCAACGCCGCGCCCCGCGCTCAGCTCGGCGACGCCGGGAAGCGCCGCGAGCCGCGCCAGGACCTCCGGCGCGACGGCCCGCTCTCCGGGCGAACCGGGTAGGCCTACGTACAGATCCGCCCGCATGGTGAGATCCAGCCAATCGGATACGCTGCGCCGGAAGCTGTCCACCATGACGCCGACCCCGACGGTGGCGGATAACGCCACCATGAGCGCGGCGATGGCGACGGCGGTACGGCTGAGGTTCGCGGCGACGCCGCGCACGGCGAGCCCGCCCAGCCAGCCGCCGATAGCCACGGCGGGTGCACGGAATGCCACGAGGAGCATCATCGTCACGCCGGGTGCGAGCAAAGCACAGGCGGAGACCAGCGCGAACAAACCGGCGAAGCCGAGGGCTGGCGATTCCCCGGGTAACGCGAGCAACGCAAGCGCGAGACCGAGTACGAGAATGCCCGCGCTGGTGACCACGGGCAGCCGGCGGTGGGCGCGCACCTCCACCAGGGATCGGGCCATGGCCGAGCGCGGCGGGATGCGCGTCGCCTCGTAGGCCGGCACCGCCGCGGCGACCAGCGCCGCGACGAATCCGACCGCGGCGCCCTTCGCCAGCGCCGGCGCCGTCACCGTCAGCTCCCGCACGCTGACGGCGAAATAGAGATCGTTGATGGTGCGGCTTACGAGCGTCACCAGCTGCTCCGCCAGCACGACGCCCAGCGCCAGGCCGGCCGCCACCGCGAGCGCCGCCACCAGCGCCGCCTCGACGAGCACCAGCGCGAAGATCTGGTTGCGGGTAACGCCGACGACTCGCAGCACGCCGAAGAGCTGGCGGCGCTGCACCACCGAGAAGGTCACGGTGTTGTAGACGAGGAACATGCCGACCATGACGGCCAGCAGGCCCAGCATGGCCAGGTTGAGGTTGAACGCACCGGTCATGCGCTCCGCGAACGCCGTGCCGCTGCCCGCGCGCTCCAGCCGGACACCGGCGGGCAAATGCTCGGCTAGCACGACCGCCTCGCCCTCCCCGAGGCGCAGGTCCACGCGGCTCAAGTGCCCGATGCGGCCCAGGAGCTCCTGGGCCGTCGCGATATCGGCAATGACGATGTCGGCGAGAGACGCTCTGGCGAGATCGTCCTGCGCCTCGATCACGCCGACCAGGGTGAGCTCACGGTAGCGGCCGTTGACGAGGATCCGAAAGCGCTCACCGACACCAACCCCGAGCCGCGCCGACGTTCCGGCGGAGGCGAGCACCGCTCCCGGTTCGGTCATCAGCGGTGAGAGCACGTCGCG
>CBDTYP010000489.1:0-2017 GCA_965364645.1 uncultured Gammaproteobacteria bacterium
AAATCGCTCCGGAGACCGGCTGGCGAGGATGAGGGCCACCGCCGATCCCGTGTGGGTCCCGAGGTAGTGGGTGGCCTCGACGCCGGCGGCGTCCAGCGCGGCCAGCACACTGTCCGCGTACTCCTCGAAGCCGAAGGGCCCGGACAGCCCGGCGGATGCGCCGTGCCCGGGCAGGTCGATCAGCAGCAGCCGGAACTCCGTCCGGAAGGCCTCCACCTGGGATCGGAAGTAGCCCCGATTGTGGGTCGCGCCGTGGACCATGGTGAGCCAGGGCGCCGAATCTCCGCCGGCGGTGCCTATCGTCGTGCTGTTTGCGGGCTGCAAGTTCATTTATCGCCCATTCTGAAGGACAATGGGCGAGATCGCAGCCTCCCGGCGCGGAATGACGAGAGGAACAACAATGAACGGCGCCGAAAGCCTGGTCAGAACCCTGGTGAACGCGGGTGTGGAGGTCAGCTTCACCAACCCCGGCACCTCCGAGATGCACTTCGTGGCGGCGCTGGATCGGGTGCCCGGCATGCGCTGCGTGCTCGGGCTCTTCGAGGGCGTGGTGACCGGCGCCGCCGACGGCTACGCGCGCATGGCCGACAAGCCTGCGTCGACGCTCCTGCACCTGGGCCCGGGACTCGGTAACGGCCTCGCCAATCTGCACAACGCCCGCAAGGCCCAGACCCCCGTCGTCAACATCGTGGGCGATCACGCGACATATCACGTGGAGTACGACGCCCCGCTGACCGCGGACGTGGAGGGCATCGCCTGGCCGGTGTCCGCGTGGGTGCGCACCTCCCGGGACGCGAAGAGCGTCGCGGCTGACGGGGCCGAGGCCGTGGCCGCCGCGTGGACCCGGCCCGGCCAGGTGGCGACCCTCATCCTGCCCGCCAACACGGCGTGGGAGGAGTCCGACGGGCCCGCGGTCATGGCGCCGGTGCCGGCGCCGCCCCGGGTGGCGGAGGAGCGGATCAAGGCTGCCGCCGAGGTGCTGCGCTCCGGCGAGCCGACGGTCATCCTCATGGCGGGGCACGTGCTCCGGGCCGAGGGTCTGGCGCTCGCGGGTGCCGTCTCGACGACCACCGGGGCGCGGGTCATCGCGCAGATGTCCAACGCGCGTCTCGAGCGCGGCGCGGGAAGAGTCACCATCGAGCGGGTGCCCTATCCGGTGGATCAGGCCCTCGAGATGCTGAAGGGCGTGAAGAACATGATCCTGGTGGGCGCCAAGGCGCCGGTGGCGTTTTTCGCCTATCCGGACAAGCCGAGCCTCCTGTGGCCGGAAGACTGCGCCGTGCACGTCCTCGCCGAGCCCGAGGAGGATACCGTCCACGCGCTGGAGTGGCTCGCGGATGAGCTGGGGGCAGCGAAGGACGGCGCGGTGCTGCAGGAACTCACCCTTCCCGAGGTGCCGACCGACGGCGCGCTCGACATCGACTCCATCGCCCGCGCCGTGGGGGCGCTGCTCCCGGAGAATGCCATCGTCGCCGACGAGGCCATCGGCTCCGGGCGCGGCATGCATCCCTTCACGCTCGGCTCCCGGCCCCACGACTGGCTGCAGATCTGCGGCGGCGCCATCGGTCTGGGACTCCCGATGGCGACCGGCGCGGCCGTGGCGTGCCCGGATCGCAAGGTCATCGGGTTGCAGGCCGACGGCAGCGCCATGTACACGGTGCAGGCCCTGTGGACCCAGGCCCGGGAAGGATTGGACGTGACCACCATCCTGTTCGCCAATCGCGCCTATGGGAGCCTCAAGCACGAGCTCTTCAACGTGGGCGCGCGCAACCCGGGACGCAAGGCGCTCGACATGCTGGAGATCGGGCGCCCGGATCTGGATTGGGTCTCCCTCGCCCGGGGCATGGGCGTGGAAGCCGGGCGTGCGACGACCAACGCCGAGTTCGTGAGGGAGTTGCGCGCCGGGCTCGCAAGCGAGGGCCCGTATCTGATCGAAGCGGTGATCTGAAAGGGAGGACGACGTGGATACCAAGGTAACGCACCACTACGACGCGGCGACGTACCGGCTGCGCACCTT
>CBDTYP010000490.1:0-2008 GCA_965364645.1 uncultured Gammaproteobacteria bacterium
GAATTGTTGGGCATCTCGACGAAGCCGAACCCCTTCGACTGCCCCGACATTCTGTCCATAATAACGTTGGCGCTCGCGACTTCTCCAAAATCGGCAAATGCCGCTCGCAATTGTTCTTCGGTTACGCTGTACGGCAGATTGCCGACGTATATGTTCATGATCATTCCTCTCGAGCGCTTTCCTCGGGACCCTCCCAATGAGCCCGATGTGACTCGATTATCGTGCAGTAGTCTCTTTGGTGGTGGTATCCAGACCGGCGCCTCACGGCGCGAGGGCCATAGTATTCGCCAGGGGGTGGGGGTGCAATTCCCGCACCCGGCGCGAATCCGGAAGCTCCCGGGAGAATTCTAGGCATTCTCTCCGTCGGACTCGTCGTGCAGCGGCCCCCATGACGTCGTTCCGCCGTCGGAGCTGAATCCCGAGTGGCGGGGCAGATCATCGTTCAGCTCGAGCCAGGGGATGCGCTCGGCGTGGAAGACATGCAGCTGCGGTTGGTACGCGCCCGGCTCGTCCAGCGTGCTGATGTAGACGTGCACTTCGTCGGGACAGCGATCCGCCTCGTAGGTCATGGGCGTCCCGCAATCGGCGCAGAATCCGCGCCGCACACCCGGCGAGGATTCGTAGAAGTGCCGCTCCCCCCGCGTGTAGGTCAGCTGATCCTTGTTGAATCCCACGAAGGTCGTCACCGGCGCCCCGGTGCTGCGCCGGCAGCTCTCGCAATGGCAGTGCGCCACCCAGAGCCGCCTGCCCTCTGCCTCGAAGCGAATGTTGCCGCAGAAGCAGCGCCCAGTTTGCTTGTCAGACATAAGATCCTCCCGAACTCTGGAATCCTATATGAAGCCTTTCCAGATAAGTCGAATACCTACAACAAACAGTCCGATAAACAGGATTCGCCTGAACACAATCTCCGAAAGACCTCGCCGAAACCTTTGTCCCAGCTTCATTCCGAGTATCGCCGGCACCAGTGCCACGAGCGAGATCAGCGCGAACCTCGAATCGTAGCTCCCGTGCCCTACCATCGCCAGACCGATGGCACAGGTCGAAACCGCGAAGGACATGCCCATCATCTGGACCAGAGCGTCGCGCTCGAGGTTCAGGGCCTGAATGTACGGGACCACTGGAATGACCAGGGAGCCTGTCGCCCCGGCGAGCACCCCCGTCGTGAGACCGATCACCGGCGAGACGAAGCGTTCATGAGCGATTCGAGGGATCAGCCGGCCGCGGCGCAAGCTGATCGCGGCGTAGACGCACAGGGTAATGCCGAGCAGTCCGGTCATGGCCTTGGGGTTCGCGACCAGGAGTATCCCGAGCGAGGCGGACACGCCGACCACGCTGGCCAGCAACAAGGTCCAGAATCGCCTCAACAGCGCCATCGTGTGGGGCCCGTCGACGGCCTGCCAGATGTTCGTCACCGCTGACGGGATCACCATCAACATGACGGCCACCGGCAACTCGATGAAGGCGGTCAGCAACGCCAGGGACACGGTGGGAAGACCGAGGCCGATGACGCCCTTCACGAAGCCCGCGAGCAGAAAGATAGACAGCACGAAGGCGAGAAACTCGATCTCCATCTACGTCTGCAGGACCCAGTGCCTCGCCTCGTCGAAACCCCGAAACAAGCGAACGTTCTGGAATCCCTGGTTGAAGCGGACCGTCTCCCAGAACACATACGAAACGGAAGTGACGACGCAATCGATGTCCGCGTCATAGCCGACGCAGAAAGTCATTCACAGGCACCCGGGCGATGCCCGGTCACGGCCGCATCACCGCAGGCGGAGCATCCGTTCGCGTAGGTCTTGTCGCTGCCGTCTTCGAGTCGGCCGCAGACCGGATCATAGTTGGCCGTGCAAATCTGCGGGCGCGGATCCTCGCATGGCGTCAGATCCGAAGCTTGTGTCGCGGCATCGTCGGAAGCCGGAGTGGAACACGCGGCGGCCAGCACGCTGATCGCTGCGATGATCGTCAGTCTCCATCTGCGTCGCGGCATCGGTAGCTCTCCGTAAGCGCT
>CBDTYP010000491.1:0-1992 GCA_965364645.1 uncultured Gammaproteobacteria bacterium
CGGGTCCAGGGGTGGGTGGCGACGTCGCGGAGGTGGCTGAAGCTCGCGAGGACGTTATTGGTCACGAGGCCGTCGTGCTTGCCGTCGATGCCATGGCCGCGGACGACTTCGTAGGCGAAATCCACGCCGGGGGCGCAGTTCTCGAGGTCCGAGTAGTGGAACTCGTGGGCGTTGACGATGCGCTCCTTGTTGTCGCCGTCGAGCAGCGGCCAGGGGCTCCGGCCGGTCTCGCGCAGCTGCACGTAGCCGCGGCCCCGGGGTTTGTCGTGCATGACCGTGTCCGCCTCGATGGCGCCCACCATGTCCGCGCGGCTGTCGCCCCGCCTGAGCGATCGGCTGAGGTACATGAGCCCGCCACACTCGGCGTAGACGGGCATGCCCGCCTGGATGCGGCTCTTCAACTCGCGGCGCAGGGGCCGGTTCGCGGCGAGCGCGTCCATGTGGCGTTCCGGGAAGCCGCCGCCGATGAAGAGCCCGTCCACGTCGGGCAGGGACTCGTCGGCCATCGTGTCGAAGAATTGCAGCTCGGCGCCGGCCGCTCGCAACCCTTCCAGATCCTCGGCGTAGTAAAAGGCGAAGGCGGCATCCCGGGCGACGCCGATGCGCACGCTCCCCTCCGGCGGTTGCTCGTCCTCGGGGCCGGGACGCGTTGCCGGCCAGCTCGCTTCCCGGGCCATGCGCAGCACCTCATCGAGATCCACCTGCTCGCGCACGGCGTCGGCGATGGATCGGACGACGCAAGGCGCCTCGGGATGGTCGTTCGCCGGCAGCAGGCCCAGGTGACCCTCGGGGATCGTCAGCGACGGGTGGTCGGCGACAGCGCCCAGCACGGGGATGTCGGTGTAGTGCTCGATGGCTGCGCGGAGCTTGCCCTCGTGGCGCGGGCCGCCGACACGATTGAGTATGACGCCGGCCGTGCGCACGCCGGCATCGAAGCGCGACTGCGCATCCACCAGAGGCGCGACTCCCCGTGTGAGGCCCCGGGAGTCGACGACGAGAATGACCGGCGCCGCCAACAGCTTCGCGAGCGCGGCGTTACTGTCGCTTCCATCCACCGCAACGCCGTCGTGCAGTCCCTTGGTGCCCTCGATGACGCTGACGTCGTCGCCGCGGCCATGGGTGTGACAGGCCGCGACGATCTCCTCGTTCGTCATGGTGAAGAAGTCGAGGTTGCGGCAGGGGCGGCCGGCGGCGCGGCCGAGCCACATGGGATCGATGTAGTCGGGCCCCTTCTTGAAGGGCTGCACGGCCAAGCCCCGCGCGCGGAGCGCGGCGCAGAGGCCGGTGGAGATCACGGTCTTGCCGGAGGATTTGTGGGCGGCAGAGATATAGAGGTGTGCCATCGTGCGCGTCCCTTCAGTCCGCGGCCCGAGTGCGGGGCAGGAACTGCAGCACCTTCATGCCGAGCACGACGATGAGGATCGACAGAGCGACGTCGCCGAAGGCTAGCATGAACTCCACGAGGCTCGGGTGATAGTGGGCGACGACGCCGTCGTAGAAGGTGCTCTCGATGACTTCCCTGCCAGGAAAGATCTGCAGCGGATACGCCTGCCCGCCGATGATGATGACGTAGACCTGGGCGAGTCCGCCGGCGAGCACCAGGGCCGCCGCCGCACCAATCCGAGCCCTCGATGCAGCCGTCGCGTTCCACGCGAGGAGCGCGAGGGGCAGGAGGGAGCCCGCGGCGATCTGCCCGACCCAGAAGAGCGTCGTGATGGCGCCGCCCTCCTCCAGCAGGAATCGCTCGAAGCCCTGTAGCCCGGCGGCGTAGAGCTTGACCAGATGGAAGACGATGACGAGGTAGAGGACCACGGCCACGAAGATCGCCAGCATGCGCCGAAGCCCCCCGAGGACGACTTCGTCGAGAGGCCGCCCGGTCCCACGGCGGACCGCCAGCAGGAGCAGGATGAAAGCCGCGCTGCCGAAGCTCAGCGACATGGCGATGAACATGGGCGCCATGATGGCCGCGTCGTAGGACTCCCGGGCCACCAG
>CBDTYP010000492.1:0-1963 GCA_965364645.1 uncultured Gammaproteobacteria bacterium
TGAATCGCCCGCCTCTTCGGCATGCTGCTGGGAGAGGCTCGGCAGGATGACCGTCGCCATGGCTATCGCGAAGACGCCCAGCGGGAACTCCACCATGCGATCGGAGTAGTAGAGCCACGACACGCTGCCCGTCACCAGGAAGGACGCGATGAGCGTGTCCACGAGGAGGTTGATCTGGGCCACCGAGGCGCCGAAGGCCGCCGGCATCATCAGGCGCACGATGCGGCGCACGCCTTCGTGGGCGCGGGACACCCGCGGCGCCGCCAGCAGCCCGAGGCGCTTTAGGAAGGGCAGCTGGAAGGCGAGCTGGACGATGCCGGCGATGAGCACGCCCCACGCGAGCGCCGTGACCGGCTCCTCCATCAAGGGCGCGAGCCACACGGCCGCGCCGATGAGGGAGAGGTTCAGGAGCACCGGCGTGAAGGCGGGCACGCCGAAGCGCCCGTAGGTGTTCAGCAGGCCGGCGGCGAAGGCGGTCAGGGAGACGAACAGGATGTAGGGGAAGGTGATGCGCACCATCTGCACGGTGAGGGAATACTTTTCCTGGTCTTCCAGGAATCCCGGCGCGAAGATCATCACGAGCACGGGCGCCGCCAGGACGCCCAGGGCGGTCACAACGAGCAGCACGGCCCCCAGGGTGCCCGCCACGTGGCCCACGAGCTCCCGCACCTCCTCGTGGCTGCGCTGGGCCTTGTACTCCCCCAGGACGGGCACGAAGGCCTGGGAGAAGGCCCCCTCGGCGAACAGGCGGCGCAGGAAGTTCGGCAGGCGGAAGGCGACGAAGAAGGCGTCGGTGTCCCGGCTCGCCCCGAAAGCCCAGGCGATGACCACATCCCGCACCAGTCCGAGGATCCGGGAGAGCACCGTGTTGGCACCCACCGTGGCGGTGGATTTCAGCAGGCGTCCGCTCAAGCCCGGCCCCGATCGTCTAGCTGAGGCCCCTGGCCCAGGTGGAAAATCCGGGGCAAATTGACAAATCCGGCGTCAGGTTGCATAGTTACGCGCCTTTTTTGAGCCCCGAAACCAGGAGCCGACCCTTTGGCCAACTCACGCCAAGCCACGAAACGCGCCCGCCAGGGCGAGCAACGCCGGCAGCACAACGCGGCGTTGCGCTCGCGCATGCGCACCTACGTCAAGAAGACCCTGAAGGCTATCGAGGCCGGCGACAAAGCGAGCGCCGAGAGCGCCTACAAGGAAGCCGTGCCCCTCATCGACAGCAGCGCCGGCAAGAACATCATCCATGCCAACAAGGCTGCCCGTCACAAGAGCCGGCTGAGTGCCCGCATCCGGGCAATGTCGTCCTGAATCGGGCCAAAGTCCGGCCTCTCCCGCCGGGACGCCCCGGCACTCATTAGATAAGCACCAGGTTGTCCCTGTGGATGAGCTCCGGCTCGTCCACGTAGCCCAGCAGCTCGATGATGCGCTCGCTGGGGTGGCCCATGATGGTGCGCGTCTCCTCGGCACTGTAGTTCACCATGCCCCGGGCGATCTCCTGGTCCTCCGGATCGAAGCAGGCAACCATCTCGCCGCGCTTGAAGTCCCCGTCCACGGCCTTCACGCCCACCGCGAGGAGGCTCTTCCCAGACGTAGTCAGCACCTCGGACGCCCCGGCGTCCAGGGTCACCCGCCCGCGGACCTCCAGCTGCCCGGCGAGCCACTGCTTGCGGGCCGCCAGAGGCGCCCGGTCCGGCACGAGCAGCGTGCCGACGGACTCGCCGTTGGCGAGCCGCGTGAGCACCTCCGGCTCGCGCCCCGATGCGATGCGGGTGGCGGCACCGGATCGCGCCGCCAGCGCCGCCGCCGCGAGCTTGGTGCGCATGCCGCCCCGCCCGTGGGTGCTGCCCTCCCCGGCCATGGCCAGCAACGCCGGATCCCCGGACTTGCCGCTCTGGACGAACTTCGCCTTCGGATCGGTGCCCGGATTCGCCGTGTAGAGACCATCCTGGTCGGTGAGCACCACCAG
>CBDTYP010000493.1:0-1959 GCA_965364645.1 uncultured Gammaproteobacteria bacterium
ATTCGGCGAGCGCGGACAGCACGCGGTCGGACTTGTTACGCAACGCCGGGTGCCACCTGCTCGGGTTGGCGTGGGTGATGGCGATCGGTCGCTCCGAAATCTCGATGGCCTCGAGAGTCGAGCGTTCCGCCGAGTGCGACATGTCGATCACCAGACCCACCCGGTTCATTTCCTTGATGACGCCTCGTCCCATGCGGGTGATCCCCGGGTCCTCGGACTCGTAGCACCCGGTCGCCAATAGCGACTGGTTGTTATAGGAGAGCTGCATGAAGCGCGCGCCGAGTCCGTGACAGATCTCGACCAGGTCGATATCGTCCTCGATGGGAGAGCAGTTCTGGAAGCCGAAGAAGATCGCCGTTCGCCCGGAGCGCCGGGCCTCCTGCACGTCCGCCGCGGAGCGTCCCGGCATGATCAGATCGGCGTGGCGCGCGAAGCGCCGGTTCCACGCTTCGATGTTCGCGACCGTCTCGCGAAAGTTCTCGTGGTAGCAGATGGTCGCGTGGACCGCGTCGACGCCGCCCTCGCGCATCTCGCGGAAGATCTTCTCGGACCAGTTGCAGTACTGGAGTGCGTCTATGCAGATGCTCGGCATTTGCGTGAACCGTAGTCAGTCGTCCAGCTGTGCCAAATTGATCTTGCCCGCGGCCAGTAGCGACTCGAGACGCGCCATGTCCCCGGCGATCGCTTCGTCCAGAGGCGTATGAGGAACGTCTCCGATGATCGAACGAAGCCCGCTGTCGTCCAGATCCGCGGGTAAGGGCAGTGGGACATCAGGTTCGAATGTTATCTTTGCGCCCGGCGCGATACTCATGAGCCTTTCCACGAACTCCGCGACATCGATGACATCGTTGCGCAGGTTGCAGGCAGCCGCGCCCTGATACTCCGCCCGTGCGCACGCGATGAAGATGCGGGCCGCGTCGTTGGCGTGTTGCAGCGCGACCTGCTTGCCGAAGCGAATGTGAAACGGCCTGCCCGCGGCGGCCGCGAGTACCGCCTTGGCGATGTCCGACGTCACGCCCTGATCCCGCGCCACTCCGTAGACGATGTAGGGTCGCAGCCCGACGCTGCCGACTTCCCAGTCCTGCCAGTAGATCCCGGCCGTGCCCTCGTTCGCGACCTTGTATACGCCATAGAGCGTGGTGGGCCGAAGCGCCACGTCGTCCGCTATCGGGCGATCCGGATAGTCCTCCGTCGGTCCCATCACCGCCAGCGAGCTCGCGTAGGACAGTCCCTTGACGCCGCAGTGGCGGGCGGTCTCGAGCATGTTGACGGTGCCTACCACGTTGACGGCGGCGCCGAGGGAGGGGTTGGCGCGGCAGAACGGGATCTGCAGCCCCGCCAGGTGCACGATGTGCGTGATCCCGTGCTTGTCGGTCAGGGCGCGCACGGCGTCGAGATCGGTCACGTCGAGCTGCGCCCAGGTAATCTTCTCGTTCAGCTCCTCGTCGGAGAGGAGCAAGCCCGGGCGCACGGGCTCGGTGGAGAGATCGGTCGCCACCACCTCGACGCCCTCGTCGACGAGATTCCGCAGTACCCAGGCGCCGATGCAGCCCATGGAGCCCGTGATCATGAATTTTTGGGTCATCATTCTTCCTGAAGTTGCATTGAGTCCGCCGGCAGGTGGATGGTGAACGTAGAGCCCGCCCCCGGCGCGCTCTCCGCCGTGATGTCGCCGCCCATGAGACGGCACAGGCGCCTGCTGATCGTGAGCCCGAGGCCCGTGCCGCCGACGCTGCCTTCTGATTGCCGCACCTGGGCGAACTCCTCGAATACGCCGCCAAGCTCGTCCGGCGCGATGCCGATCCCCGTATCCTCCACGGTGAACCGCACCCAGTCGCCATTGGCGCTTCTATCGCGGACCGTCGCGATACTCACACGGCCCCCCTCCGTGAACTTACACGCATTGCTGGCCAGATTAAGCAACGCCTGCCGGACGCGCAACGGATCTCCCCGTACCGC
>CBDTYP010000494.1:0-1951 GCA_965364645.1 uncultured Gammaproteobacteria bacterium
GAGGCGCTGGCTCGAGCCAGCGCCTCAGCCAGCCATACCGGGAAACGTCGCGCGGATACCGATGACCATCATGTCGATGGCAATCGCCGCCACGATCATTCCGATCAACCGTGTCATGACCGTGAGTCCCGACTGACCCAGGAAGCGGGCGACCGGCACGGCGACTCGCAGGATGACGTAAGTGACAGCCACCATGGCGGCGATCACGGCGCCAATCGTGATGAAGTCGCAGGCGCGCTCGGCGGTCTCGCAGCGGATGATGATCGTCGCGATAGCGCCGGGGCCCGCCAACAGCGGGATCGCCAGGGGGCAGATCGCCTCCGAGTCTCGGCTCTCGGGCCTGGGTGCGTCCGCGGCGTCGCTGGAGGCGGCCGCCGGCTTCGACTGCAGAAGCGAGAGTCCCATGAGCAACACGATGATGCCGCCGGCGATGCGGAACGAAGAGATGCTAATGGCGAAGAAGCCGAGTATCTCCCGACCGAACAATGCCGCCGCCACCAGAGCGAGGAACACCGACGCGGTCGCGATCAACGCGAGCCTCCGGCGACGCGCCTCGCTGTAGCCTTCCGTCATCGTGACGAAGAAGGGTACGGCGACCAACGGATTCATGATTGCGAACAACGATGCGAAGAACAACCAGAATGCGGCGGCGTCGAAGTGCGTGGCACCGATGCTGTTCAGGGCATCACCGGTCAGGTTTACCACCGACTCGCCTGCGCCAGTCATCGACAGGAGCATCCCACCGGCGACGACGCCGATGGAGCCGTTGTAAATGATCCAGTTTCTAGCGTTCCTACCCATGACTCTATCTCTACTGCCTTCGAGGACCTTCGTCCCGTCGTTAATGTCTGGGTAGCAAGATAGAGGGTGCGTGTATCGCTCCGATGTCAGTTGAAGGGGAAAAGTGTAACGGTTGTATCAGGTTTCGAACGCGGGTGTCCCTAGTCTTCCGTGGGCGAGTAGGCGTATCCACGGCTGTGGATGGTCTTGATGATGGTCGGCTTCTTGGGATCTGGCTCGATCTTGCGCCGGATCCGTCCCATCTGGATATCGACACTCCGATCGGCCGGATCCCAGTCGCGGCCTCGGGTTGCCTGCAGTATCTGATCCCGTGACAAGGTTCGGCCCGGATTCTCCGCGAACAGCTTGAGCACCTGGAAGTCCATCTCCGTGATGGAGATGCTCGCGCCGTCGCCATCCAGCAGCCGGTGGGACTCCAGATCGAGGCGGCACCTTCCGAAGGGGACCAGGTCCCGGTCGTCCGTCTCCCCCTCCGGCGCCGCGGCCGCGGGGGCGCTGTGCTTCCAGCGGAGCACGGCGGCCACCCGGGCAACCAGCTCGCGGAGATCCACGGGCTTCGCCAGATAGTCGTCCGCACCCACCTCGATGCCGATGACTCTGTCCATCACGTCGCCGGCGGATGCCACCATGATGATGGCGAGATCGGTGTGCTCCCGCAGGAATCTGGCGAGGGACAGCCCGTCTTCTCCCGGCATCGATATGTCCAGGAGCGCCAGATCGATGGCGTGTTCCTCCACCAGCTCGCGGGCCTGTGCCGCCCCCTCCGCGCAGCTGACCCGGTAGCCGTTCATCTCCAGGAACTCCTGAAAGCTCTCGCGGATGTCGGGCTCGTCGTCGACGACCATGATGTGGACATTCTCGCTCATGATGCACCCTGCTCGGCCACGCGCCTTACGAGGACGCGGAGCTCACGGGGATTGATGGGCTTCTCGAGGTACGGTCGGCCGCTCCCATCCAGGAAGCTCTTGGCGCCCGCGCTCATGGTGTCCCCGGTCAGGAACATCAGCTTCCGGGCTACCGCGGGCAGCTCCTGCTCGAGCCTCTCGTAGACTCCGCGACCGTCGAGGCCGGGCATACGCAGATCGCTGACGACGACGTCGAAGTCCCGCTCTCGCAGTAGATCCAACGCGGCATCGCCCGAACCGGCCGC
>CBDTYP010000495.1:0-1949 GCA_965364645.1 uncultured Gammaproteobacteria bacterium
GGCGGGGCGAGGTCCGGTATGGTGTCCGGCTCGGCGACCTTGGCCTTCTTCCTGGCCGGAGCCGCCTTTTTCTTCGTGGTCTTCTTCGCCGCCTTCTTCTTGGTGACCTTCTTCTCGGCGGCTCTTACTCGGTAACTGCGATCCGTCGTATTGTCTTCGCCCATATCCGCCCTCTCCCGAATGCGTATGTCGCCGAAATGCGCGCTGGTCTGCAGGAATGGTAGCACGATCCCTTCGCGCTAACGTATCATCCCCACCCTCACCATGGGTGTACGTGAACCAGGTATTGCATCCCTTACGCACCTGCGCGGACGCTCGGCGCTGAGACCATTTCGCGCGCAACGCCTGCACGACGAATTGGCGCGGGAGCTGCCCGGCTTCGCCTCCCTCGGCGCGGACTACATCTATATGATCGAGCACCGGGACGCTCTCGGCGCCGACGAGAATGCCCTGCTCGCCCGTCTCCTCGGCGCACGCCCGCCCCGTCGGGACGCGGGCGGGGGGCACGGCTTCCTGGTGGTGCCCCGCCCCGGCACCATCTCTCCCTGGTCCAGCAAGGCCACCGACATCGTGCACAACTGCGGGCTGCACGCGGTGAGCCGGGTGGAGCGCGGGGTCCAGTGGCGCGTGACGATGGCCGAAGGATCGAGTTCGGGCTCGGGCGACCCGAGCCGAGTCGAGGCGCTCCTCGGGCCGCGGATCCACGATCGCATGACCGAGGCGATCATCCCGTCCATCGAGGGTGCCGCGAGCCTGTTCGACCGCGCCAAGCCTCGAGCGCTGGAGTCCGTTCACGTGCTGGGCGAAGGCCGCGATGCGCTGGATGCGGCCAATCGGGACATGGGTCTCGCCCTCAGCGGCGACGAGATCGCCTACCTGCTGGAGCACTTCCAGGCCATGGGCCGGGATCCCAACGACATGGAGCTCATGATGTTCGCCCAGGCGAACTCCGAGCACTGCCGGCACAAGATCTTCAACAGCCGCTGGACCATCGACGGGGAGGAGCAACCCCGCAGCCTGTTCGAGATGATCCGCCACACCCACGACACCCATCCCGGCCGCGTGCTCTCGGCCTACAGTGACAACTCCGCCGTCATGGCCGGGAGCGAGGCCACCTGGTTCTTCCCCGGCGACGAAGACAACCGTTACCGGACCGTGACCGAGAGCGCGGACATCCTCATGAAGGTGGAGACCCACAACCATCCCACCGCCATATCCCCCTACCCGGGCGCCGCCACCGGTTCCGGCGGGGAGATCCGGGACGAGGCGGCCACTGGGCGGGGCGCGCGCTTCAAGGCCGGCCTCACCGGTTTTTCGGTGTCGAATCTGCGCATCCCCGGCTTCGAGCAACCCTGGGAGCAGGATCACGGGCGTCCGAGACGCATCGCGTCCGCCCTCGACATCATGCTGGAGGGCCCCATCGGCGCCGCGTCGTTCAACAACGAGTTCGGTCGGCCCGCGCTCAACGGCTACTTCCGCACGCTGGAGCTCGAGGTGCACGGCCACCTCGACGGGCCCGAGGTGCGCGGCTACCACAAGCCCATCATGGTCGCCGGCGGCGTCGGCGCGATCCGCCGGCAGCAGGTCGCGAAGAATGCATTTCCCGAGGGCACCCGCATCATCGTCCTCGGCGGCCCGGCCATGCTCATCGGCCTCGGCGGCGGGGCGGCCTCCTCCATGGCCTCGGGCGAGGGAGAGGAGACCCTCGACTTCGCCTCGGTGCAGCGGGACAACCCGGAGATGCAACGGCGCTGTCAGGAAGTCATCGACCGTTGCTGGCAGCTCGGCGACGACAACCCGATTCAGTCTCTGCACGACGTGGGCGCCGGCGGTCTCTCCAACGCGGTGCCCGAGCTCGTCAACGACGCCGGGCGCGGCGGCTCCTTCGACCTCCGCGCGATCCCCTGCGACGATCCGGGCATGTCCCCGATGGAGATCTGGTGCAACGA
>CBDTYP010000496.1:0-1940 GCA_965364645.1 uncultured Gammaproteobacteria bacterium
CGAAGTCGCTGTCGATGAACTCTTCCTGAGTGAGAGCGTTCACTTTCTCGACTTCTGCCTCGATACGTGTCGTCAGCTCTTCTCCACTGGTTCCTGCCGCTGCGTCTACGAGCATGTAGCTTACAGTTGCACCAACGTTGAGGATGTCTTCCAAGTCCGCTGAGCTCACGAACGCAACGGAGTTGGCCATCGAGAAGGTGCCTTTCGAAAACCCCACGATCGTGAAATTGGTGTCTGCGATGGTCGCCTGATCGCCCAGGCGGAGCCCCGTTGCTCGGGCGAACATCTGCGGGAGAATGATCTCTCCCGGCGCCGGTTCGGCGCGTCCGGCTGCCATCGCCCAGGGCCCGGCTCTCGAATCGTCGGGCTCGATGCCTACGACGTAGGCGAACCAGTCTCGTCCGCCGGCGTTGACCGCCGTATTGACGTACAGAATCGAGGAGACGGATTCGACCCCAGGGAGCGCCGCGACTTCATCGACCTTCCAGTCCCATACGAACGAGGTTGCCATGTGCATGTTCGAGACGCCGTCCTGCATGACCCAGACGTCCGGAGCGGTGTTCTCGATGAAGGAGAGCATCTGCTTCGACTCACCGAGGAAGATCGCCTCGAGCAAGATGACCAGCAGGAAGGCACCAGCGACTCCACCCGCGCTCGCAAGCGTCGCCGCACGCTGTACCCAGAGCGTCTTTAGCGTCCACTGAAACATCATGTGCCTCGAAACGCGCTGGCCGGGTCGATGTTCTTGAGCGAGCGCAGGGGCAACATCGCCCCGAGCAGGGCAAAGACGACGCCGGCCAGGAAGGTTTCGACGAGGCCGCTCGACTCCAAGGCAGGCACCCGGTAGAGCGGCGCAACCGTCTCTATGAACTCGGCGACTCCAAGTGCGATCAGTGCGGCGACTGGAAGAGCGGCGATGAGAAGAATACACATCTTCACGATCACGGTGGTCGCGAGATGCCGCAGACGGAAGCCCAGTGCTTTGAGCACACCGAACGATCGCCGCTGTGCCCGTACGTCCGCGTACGCGATGAGTCCCACCACGAGCAACCCGACCGCGTAGGCCACCTGCGCGAGCAGGCCCATGATCGGCCCAAAGAGACTCTGCCCCATCTCGACGTCTCGTTGCGCCATTTCGTTTGGTAGGTAGGTATCCAGATCGGCAACTGCCGCCTCGATCGCGGATCTCACTTCATCGGGGTCGGCTCCTGGCTCCAGTTCGACGAGCAGGTGGCTGACCAGCGGAAAAGCGCTCAGATCTGGGGCGATGTCGGACTCGAAGACGAAGTCCAGCAGTCCGTCGTAGGTCACGAAGACGAACGACATGAAGAATGCGGCTTCGCGATCGGCGATCCCCGAGATCGTGAAGTCGAACGCAGCAACCGTGAGTGGATCTCCGACCCGGAGCCCATACTTCCTGGCCAAGGAGTGATCGATCACCGCATCTCGGGCGGACCGCGCAGCGTGACCCTCGACGAGCCTGCCCGGCCCCCCAGCCTTGTCGTAGACCATCAGATAGATGGGGACCTTGCGGGAGTCTTTCTCATAGATCACCGAGAAGCTGGTGATCGGGTGCGCCTCGGCGACTCCGGGAACTTCTTCGACGTCACGTCGGGCAAGTTGGCGCAATGACGATCGCACCGCGACGAAGTTCTGGACGCCTGACTGAACCACGAAGAGATCGGCGCCGCGGCCGAGGACAGCATCGCGCGATTGCTGGTACAGCCCCTGCTCGAATCCTCGAAGGACGAGGATCACAGCGATGACTGCCGCTATGGCGGCCATCGTCAACGCCGATCGCAAGGGATCGGCGTGCAGCTGTCGAACCGCGAGCTGAACCATGGCTTCACCGCCTGATTTCGTCACGATACGCCGATTCGGCCTCGGATCAATCTGTGCCTCACTCGTCGGGCCCGATCCCAGAACCCCCTTCGCCTGGC
>CBDTYP010000497.1:0-1936 GCA_965364645.1 uncultured Gammaproteobacteria bacterium
CGATCTGGGCGCGCAGCCTTTCCTCGGCTCCGGTCCCGGGATCCCACGCGACGACGTCGAGTCCGCGGGCGAGGGCGCGCGCGGCCCAGCCGGCGCCGATGACTCCGGTCCCGACGACGCCGAGGGTTCGAACATCACCCATGCGCCCTATCCCGTCACGACGTGCGCTTCTCGAGGCCGAGCTTCGCCCGGGCCTCGTCCGGTCCGACGACCTTCGCACCCATGAGAGTGACGATGCCGGCCGCCCGCTCTACGAGGGCGCCGTTGCTCGCGTAGACACCCTTCTCGAGATACAGGTTGTCCTCGAGACCGACCCGCACGTGTCCGCCGAGGAGCACGGCTTGCGCGACCATGGGCATCTGCATGCGGCCGATGCCGAATCCCGCCCACACTGCGTCTTCGGGCAGGTTGTCCACCATGGCCTTCATGGTCGTGGTGTTCGCCGGCGCGCCCCACGGGATGCCGTGGCAGAGCTGGAACATGGGCGGTGAATCGATGAGCCCTTCCGCGATCATCTGCTTGGCGAACCAGAGATGGCCAGAGTCGAAGCATTCGAGCTCCGGTTTGACGCCGAGAGACTGAATGCGTTTCGCGCCCGCCCGAAGCATCTCCGGCGTCGACACGTAGATCATGTTGCCGTCGCCGAAGTTCAGCGTCCCGCAGTCCAGAGAGCAGATGTCGGGCAGCAGCTCCTCGATGTGCACGAGGCGCGTCTTCGGTCCCACGAGATCGCTGTCGTTGCCGAAGTCCATGGGAGATTCGCCGTGTCCGATGACGAGGTCGCCGCCCATTCCGGAGGTGAGATTGATGATCACGTCGGTGTCGGATTCCCGGATACGCTCCACCACCTCGCGGTAGAGCGCGGGGTCGCGGGTCCCGGCGCCGGTCTCCGGGTCGCGGACATGGCAGTGAGCGATGGCGGCGCCGGCCCGGGCCGCCTCCAGGGCGGCGTCGGCGATCTGTTTCGGCGTCACCGGGATCTCCGGGTGCTTGCCCACGGTGTCGCCGGCGCCGGTGACCGCACAGCTGATGAAAACCTCGAAGTTCATGGTCTGGCTCCTCTTCCTCCGGCGTCGACTTTGCGCTCCACCGGGTGGTCGTGGCAAGTGGATCCGGACGTTTCGTCCGGGCTGGCGGCGGACCCGGCCGGACGATTACCATCCGCCCAACGGTCGCGGGATACGAGGCATGGGGGAGTGCGGGGCATGGACGTTTCGGTGAGTGGGCTGCGGGTCATGGTGACGGCGGGGGCGGGGGGCATCGGGCGCGCCATCGCCCGGGAGTTCCTTGAAGGCGGCGCCCGGGTGCACGTGAGCGACGTCGACGAGGCGGCGCTCGCCGCCTTCGCGGGTGAGTGTCCGGACGCGCGGGTGGATCGGGCCGACGCCGGCTCGGTGGCCGAGGTGGACGGGTTGTTCGACGCGGCGCAGTCCTGGCTCGGCGGCCTCGACGTGCTGATCAACAACGCCGGAATCGCGGGACCCACCGGGCGCGTCGAGGACATCGACCCGAAGGACTGGGACCGGACCATGGCCATCAACATCAACGGCCACTTCTACTGCGCCCGCCGGGCGGTGCCGTTGCTGAAGGCCGCCGGCGGCGGCTCCGTGATCAACCTTTCCTCCTCGGCCGGCGTTATGGGCTTCCCGCTCCGCACGCCCTACGCCGCCTCCAAGTGGGCCGTGGTAGGTCTCACCAAGTCCCTGTCCATGGAGCTCGGGGAGTTCGGCATCCGCGTCAACGCCATCTGCCCGGGAGCCGTGGCCGGACCCCGCATCGACCGGGTCATCGCCGCCGACGCCGAGGCCCGGGGCCTGCCCCTGGAGACCGTACGCGACAGCGTGCTCGGCCAGAACTCACTGAAGCAGTTCATTCCCCCGGAGGCCATCGCCCGCCAGGCGGTGTTCCTGTGCAGCCCGGCCGGCAGCCACATCAC
>CBDTYP010000498.1:0-1893 GCA_965364645.1 uncultured Gammaproteobacteria bacterium
GCCTCTACGACGAGGAGTTCCGCGCCGAGCCGAGCGAGGAGTATCTCGATGTCTGCAACGCCACGTCCATGCTGTGGCGGCTCGAGGAGCGCGGCGTCGACGTCGGCCGGCGCTGGCGGGAGCTCGCGGACGTGAGCGCCACCCGCATCGGCGGGCATCTCCTGATCTTCCCGGACGTGCACTTCGTGCTGGCCCTCGAGGCCGCCGGCGATTCCGAGAAGGGCGAGGACATGCTGCGCTCCCTGCGGGCAGCGGGCGGGAGCACCGGCGTCACCCAGTCCCGGGTCGTCGACAACGTGGGGCTCGCGATCGCCGACGCCATCGCCGCCTGGTACAGGCGCGACTACGACGGTGTCATCGAGAGTCTCCTGCCCATACGCTACGGGATGTCCGACCTCGGCGGCAGCCACGCCCAACGGGATCTCTTTCACCAGATTCTCATCGCCGCCGCGCTGCGCTCGCCCCGCCCGAGCCTCGCCCGCGCCCTGCTGGCCGAGCGGGCGCGCCTGAAGCCGGACAACCCGTGGACGTGGCAGCGCTACGGGGAGGCGCTGGAGGCCGCGGGCGATCGTGACCGGGCCCGGGACGCGACCGCGCGCGCGGAAGCCCTGCTGGCTGGCTGACCCCGGCACCCGTCCCAGCTCCTCCCATGTCCGACGCGTTACCCACCCATGCCCGGGTCGTCGTCATCGGCGGCGGGATCATGGGCTGCAGCACTCTCTATCACCTGGCCGGACTCGGCGTAAGCGACGCCCTCCTCCTCGAGCGGGGCAAGCTCACCTGCGGCACGACCTGGCATTCGGCGGCCCAGGTGCGCCAGCTGCGCTCCACCAATAACCTCACCCAGCTCATCCGCTACAGCTCCAAGCTCTATTCCAGTCTCGAGGCCGAGACGGGACAGTCCACCGGCTGGATCGAGACCGGCAGCCTCAGCGTCGCAACGAACGGGGATCGCCTGACCCACATTCGCCGCCAGGCCTCTCTCGGGAAGCTCTTCGGCGTGGAGACCCACGAGCTCTCGGCCGCGGAAGCCGCCGAGCTGTGGCCCATGATGCGCAGCGACGACATCGTCGGCGCCGTGTACTCACCGAACGACGGCCGCGTGAATCCGAGTGATCTCTGCGCCGCGCTTTCGAAGGGCGCGAAGGCGCGGGGCGCACGCATCATCGAGGACACGCCGGTAACGGGCATCCGCGTCCGGGACGGCCGGGTGGTCGGCGTCGACACCGCCGATGGACACGTCGCGTGCGAGGCCGTGGTCAACTGCGCGGGGCTCTGGGGGCGCGCGATCGGCGCCATGGCCGGCGTATCGGTGCCGCTATACGCCTGCGAGCACTTCTATCTGCTCACCAAGCCAATAGAAGGCCTTGGGCGTCACCTGCCGACCCTCAGTGACCACGACGGCTTCCTCTATATACGCGACGAGGTGGACGGCCTGCTCGCCGGATGCTTCGAGCCCGGCGCGAAGGCCCTGCCACTGGAGCGGCTCCCGAAGGACTTCGCCTTCGAGCTCCTCGACGAGGACTGGGATCACTTCGAGCCGATGATGCACAACGCGATGCATCGCATCCCGGCGCTCGAGCATGCGGAAGCGAAGACGCTGGTGAACGGGCCGGAGAGCTTCACGCCCGATGGCGCGTTCCTGCTGGGCGAGGCGCCCGAGGTCGATGGTTTCTTCGTCGGCTGCGGCATGAACTCCGTCGGCATCGCGAGCGGCGGCGGCGCCGGCCGGGCGTTGGCGGAGTGGATAGTGGAAGGCGCGCCCAGCCGGGATCTCTGGTCCGTGGATATACGGCGTTTCGCGCCATTCCAAGGGACGGAGCCCTTTCTGCGCGAGCGCATCCCCGAGGAGCTCGGGCTCCACTACGCCATCGGTTACCCGGGACGGGAGCC
>CBDTYP010000499.1:0-1891 GCA_965364645.1 uncultured Gammaproteobacteria bacterium
CCGTCGAAGAGTGCGAGCGCATGCGGGCGGCGATCGAAGACGCGGTGGAGCTCCTCGCGCTGGGTGAGCACCACAAAGCCCGGCGCCTGCTCCGGGCGGTTGTGCGCCCGGGTTAGACTCCGCGCAAGGGGGCACCGTGCCGAGCTTCACCCAGGTAGACGATCCCGACATCCGCGAGGTCTACTATGACGAGACGTCGCAAACGCTGATCCTGTACTACCGGCGGGGAGGCTCCCGGACCTACTCTGGGATCGCGCCCTCGGTGGCCTCGGCCTTTACGCGATCGCTCGATGTCTCGATCCTCGATGAAGTCGCGACCGTGGCCGAGACGGTCGAAGAGGCGACCCGCCGTGCGCTCCAGGCATCGCGCCTGCGCGCGCCGGCCGAGCGCCTGGAGGTCGAAGAGCCGGAGCAGCTCGATCTCCTGATCCGCTATGACGAGGTAAGCAGCTCGGCGATCAGGGCGATGCAGTACGATGAGACCGCTCGGCGAGTGACCGTATTCTTCACGGACGGCGCGGTGTACTCCTACGACGGAATCAGCGAACGCGCGTATCGAGCCTTGAAGGACAGCACCTCGATCGGCCGGTATTTCAACGAAAAGATCCGGTGAGCCTTGACGCTCTCACCTGTCGGCGGTAGGCTCAAACTGCCAACTAGACAGGGAGGCAACATGTCCGCACTCATCGATCTCACCCCGCGCGCCGCATCGTCGGCGACCACCGAGCCCACCGAGGCCACCGAGCCGGCTGCCGTCGTCTCGATGGACCTCACCATCGCCGCCACCCGGCACCGGCAGGTGCAGGAACGGCTCAAGGCCCTCCAGGCCGAGGCCACGGCCGCCCGCGCCGACCTCCAGCGGCACCTCGAGGCGCTGCGCTGCGAGCAGGTGCGCTCCGGAGAGGCACCGACGTCCACCCGGATCGACACCTTGCAGGGCAATCCCCTTACTGTGGTGTGGCAGGAAGTGTACCGCGCCATGAAGGGCGCGACCGTCAAGCGTGCGCAGGCGGAAGGCTGCCCCGTCACCGCGGTGCAGTCGGTGCGTCTCCGCAGCGGGCTCACGGTGCAGGGACTGCGCGAGCGCCTCGGCGAAGCCGTGGTCGACAAGATGCTTCCGCTGCTCGTGGTGCGCCTCGATCATCAGCTCCCGAAGGGGTCTGCCGCTGCCGCGGCGCGCTGCTTCCTGAATGGCGACGACACCACTGGAGAGAGCCTGCTCGATCTGATCCTGGCGACGGGCGCTAACCCGATGGTGCGCTTGTGATCGGCGGGAAGACCAAGCCCGCCCGCGGCGGCCGTCCGCTTGACGCGCACTATCAGCGCTTGGCGCGTGACCCGGAGTGGGTCTGTCAGGCGAAGATCGACGGCTGGCGCGCAGTCGCCCATCGCGGTGTCCTCCGCACCCGCACGGGCAACCCCATCGACGCGCCCGCGGTGGTCTCCGCACTGCCGGCGCACCTTGCCATCGAGGGTGAGTGGCACAAGCCGTCAGGGACGTTTTACGCCTTCGACCTGCCGCAGCACCCCGGCAGCTACGCCGAGCGCTGGCGGGCGCTTGTGGAGGCTCTCACGCCGTGTCAGGCGGTGCAGCTCATCCCGCACCGTGTGACCTGGGCCGATGTCGCCGAGCATGGGTGGGAGGGTGTCGTGTTCAAGTGGCTTCCGGGCCGCTACCCCAACGCCGGTGTCACGCCGGTCTGGATGAAGTACCGCGCCGCGTGGCTCGCATGAGCGCCCGCGGCTGGCATAACTGGGCGTTCGCGCTTTCCGCGTGTGCGCTGACGATCGAGGCATACGGGCTCGTCAAGCTCGTCTGGCCATAGGAGGGAACGTATGAGCGTCAACAAGGTGATCCTAGTCGGGAACCTGGGTGCAGACCCGGAGACCC
>CBDTYP010000500.1:0-1890 GCA_965364645.1 uncultured Gammaproteobacteria bacterium
CTTGAACCAGGGACCAACGGATTACTAGTCCGATCTCCAGGTTCGTACTTGGGGCCTTTGGCGACCTCCCAGCCTTTTTCGTGTCCATGGTGACCGTCCAGGTCCGGGTCTTCCGTCCCCGATGTCACTTCTTGGACACCCCGTCTCCGAGTTGCACGGGTGCTCCAAGCGAGCTCGCGTTTACTCCCCTGGTTCTCTTTGCTCAACTCGAACGCCGGACGCGCTCGTGCCGTTCTCGAACTCCACGAGAAAGCCCTCCGCGCGGCCGTTCGCGACCTGAAAAGTGACCCATCCCTGGTCCGTCATGAATCGATGCGGCTCGTAGGGGTACATCTGAATCAGCTGTTCGCCGACCCGGGTCCAGAGCCCTTTTTCGTCCCGATACACGTCGACGGTGACGTCCAGCTGTTCCATGTAGTACTCGCCCGCATAGACGTCCGGATCGAGCCACGGGGCCGTGGCCGAGAGACGCACGCCGTCCACTTCCGGAGCAGCGTTGTAGGAAGAGCGCCAGATGAGCAACCGGTGGTCGGGGTCGAGCGTGACCGAACGGATGGTCTCCGGCGCATCGACCGTGATTTTCGTTTCACGGTCGCGTACGGCGATCTCCCTGCGCGTCGTGGACCCGTCGGCGAACGCGATCTCGGCGGTGACGTCGATCCGGAAGGGATTGCTTCCGCCGGCCTGCGTCAACGTGATTACGGCGCGCCCGCCGTCGGGCTCGGTCCAGGCGAGGTCGAACCGCGGGGCGCCGGTGCGATCGAGCCACATGGAGAAGAACTCTTCGAGGCGCTGATCCGGCGCCGCCGCGATGAAGGCGGCTCGGAGGTCGTCGAGCGACATGTCGCGGCCCGCGTAGCGGTCGATCAGGCCGCGCAACGTCGCGAAGAACCGCTCGTCGCCCACGCGATACCGCAGCATGTGGTACATCCACATGCCCTTGGAGTCGGCAAGATTGTGCGTCAATCCCGCGGAGGCCTCCGAGTCGCCCATCGTGGCCAGCGCATAGTCGTGGCCCCAGTCGACCATCCGAAAGTAGCCTTGCGCGCATTGCAGGTTGTTGTAACCGCTGCGACTGAAGTCGAGAAACTCGTTCATCGCGTCGGTTCCCTCGAGCGCCTCCACGGAGATCACGGCGCCGTACTGGGCGAGGGCTTCGCCGGCGACCTTTCGGCCGGGGCCGCTGGCTCCGACGGTATTGCCCCACCAGCCATGGCACATCTCGTGGGCCCAGAGCGGCAGGTTCCCGTGCTCCCAGTCGAAGTTGTTGCTCGTCGCCATGATGAACGTCTGCTGGCTGGCGGCGCCCCAGTCATCGATGTCGTCCGGCACTTCCGCCACGCCGTAACCGGCAAACGGGAACGGCCCCAGGCGGGCCTCCTGGGCGGCGAGAGACGCGGCGAGGAGTTCGGCGAGGCGGTCCACGCTCATCACGTGTTTCCCGAGCAGATAGATGCGGATCGTTCGCCCCCCGACCTGGCGCTCGGCGGCAGTGTAACTTGCCGCCGCCAACCCGCGAGCGACGGGCCGGTTGGCGAGGTCCCAGACCTCGATCGTGCGGCCGTCGCGGCGCTCGCGCTTCGCCAGCGCGCCGTCGGAGATTGCGATCCAGTCGCCGGGCATGTCCAGCTTCGTCGTCCCCGGAGCGGCCCCCCTCTTTGCCGTGTACGTGTCTGCGTAGTCGGATCCCGTGAAAGCACTCGGGTACCAACCCTCGACCCACGACGCCAGCGCGATGTCGGGGCGAGCAACGAGTTGGGTCGATCGATCAACGAGCTCGAGATCGAATCGGAGTTCGATCTCGTCGCCCTTCTTTGCGGGTCTTGCGAGGTGGACGTCGGCGAGGCGCAAGGCTTGGGAGTCGGGAAGCTCACGGTTGAGTTCGGTGCG
>CBDTYP010000501.1:0-1877 GCA_965364645.1 uncultured Gammaproteobacteria bacterium
TGTCGTGCTGCACCCGGTCCGCCATGCGGTTCACCGCCTCCGCGTCCTGGGAGGGCGATTCGATGCCGACCCATTCGAGGACGCCAGCGAGGATCTCTTCCCCATCGATATTCGGTTCGTTGGACTGGCCACCTCTCGTCCTGTCGTTCATTCTCAGTGCCCTGCAGTGCCGTCGTTCTTGATGTAGGGGTAGATACGGGTGATGTCTGCGTCGGTGGAATCATCGAGAAAGCGACGCCAGATGTCGGCCACCGCGCCGCTCACGGGATCCGCGCCGCCGGCCTGGGCGAGTCCCTCGCGATACAGGGAGAGATCCTTGTTCATCTGCGGACAGCTGAAGCCCGCATCGTAGGTCTCGGTCAGTATCCGATTCACGAACTTGTCCGAGGTGGCCGTGTTGCGTCCGGTGGACACGTTGACCACGTCGAGCATGGTCGCGAGGTCCAGGCCCTGGCTATCGCCGAAGGCGATCGCCTCGCTGGTCGCGGCCATGGCGGTGCCGGAGAGGAAGTTGTTCAGAAGCTTCATCGCCTGTCCCTGTCCCGGCTCGATGCCGACGTGAAACACGTTGCCCGTGAAAGCCTCGAACATAGGGCGCAACTCCTCGAAGCTGGCCGCGGAGCTCGACACCATGATGGACACCGTTCCGGCCCTCGCCCCGGCCACGCCGCCGGACACCGGCGCATCCACGTACTCGATGCCCGCGTCGGCGAGCTTCTCGTGAATGGCGCGCGCGTGGGCGATGCCGATGGTGGAGGTGTCGATCAACCGCGTCGTCACCCGGGAGGGTGCTGCGACGATGGCCTCGGCGACGGCGCTAACCACCAGGCCGTCGGGCAGGCTCAGCACCACTGTGGGTGCCCGGGACGCGAGCTCCGCCAACGACTCGGCGGACGTCGCCGCGCCCGGCGCCCGATCGCGCGTGCCGGCCGCGTCGAAGACGATCAGCGGCCAACCCGCGCCGGCGAGGTTGGCCGCCATGGGGGCGCCCATGTTGCCCAGCCCGATGAACCCTGTCATTTCCTCGCTCATGGACCCGGGGGCCTCCTCTGAGTCTGGTTCAACTTCCAATCCTCCCCTCGCTCGCGGTTGCGTGCATAATGATGCCATCCACGCTGGACGACAAATCATGGGCGACGATCTGCAACTGCGTGCGGCGACGGCAGGCGACGAGCAGACCCTGGCGGCGCTGTTGAGCGCCGAGGGGCTTCCGGCGGCCGAGTTGGCGGAGCGTAGCACGCATTTCCAGGTGATCGACGACGGCGAGGCGGTAGTCGCGGCGGCCGGGCTCGAATCCCATGGCGCCGCCGCGTTGCTGCGCTCCGTCGTCGTGGCGCCGGCCCATCGGGGCCGGGGACTCGCCCGCAGGCTCACCGAGCAGATGGCCGAGCGCGCCCGGAGTCTCGGGCACGAGTCGCTGTATCTGCTTACCATGGACGCGGATGCTTACTTCGCCGGACTCGGTTTCACGGTGACGGCCCGGGAGGATGCGCCTGAGGCGATCCGTCAGTGCCGGCAGTTCCGCGAGCAGTGCCCGGACTCGGCAGTGCTCATGTCCAGGACTCTCTGATAGACTCGCCCGGCGCCATGACTCGACCCATCCTCGTCCTCAATCCGAACTCCACCCAGAGCGTTACCGACTCCCTGCACGGGGCGCTCGAGCCATTGCGCTTCTCCGGCGGGCCGGCTATCCGCTGCGCGACCCTCGCCGAAGGGCCTCCGGCCATCGAGACCGACGAGCACGTGGCGGGAGTCGCCGAGCACGTGTGCGCCTACGTGCGGAGCGAGGAGGAGAGCGCCGGCGCCTTCGTCATCGCGTGCTTTAGCGATCCCGGTCTCCGTCAGGCCCGGGAACGGAGTCCGAGGCCCGTTTTCGG
>CBDTYP010000502.1:0-1875 GCA_965364645.1 uncultured Gammaproteobacteria bacterium
CGATGACCTGCTGATGCCTGCGCTGCATGGAGCAGTCCCGCTCCCCGAGATAGATGGCGTTGCCCTGACCGTCCGCGAGAACCTGAATCTCGATGTGGCGGGGATTCTCCAGATACTTCTCCAGGTACAGCGTGTCGTCTCCGAACGCCACCGCTGCCTCGGTGCGTGTCAACGAGACGGCGTTCGGCAACGCCGCCTCGCTGTGCACGACGCGCATGCCGCGCCCACCGCCACCGCCGGAGGCCTTCACGATAACCGGATAGCCCACCTCGCGGGCAGTGCGGATGAGCTCCTGGGGATCGTCACCGATGGGGCCGTCGGATCCGGGTACGCAGGGTACGCCCGCCTTCTTCATCTCCGCGATCGCCGAGACCTTGTCCCCCATCAGGCGGATGGTCTCCGGCTTGGGACCGACGAACACGAAACCGCTCTGCTCGACGCGCTCGGCGAAGTCGGCGTTCTCCGCGAGGAAACCGTAGCCGGGGTGGATTGCCACCGCATCGGTTACTTCCGCAGCGCTTATTACCGCCGGGATGTTCAAGTAGCTCTCGGTTGACGGCGGCGGACCGATGCACACGGACTCGTCGGCGAGTCGCACGTGTTTGAGCTCCCGATCCGCGGACGAGTGTATGGCGACGGTCTTGATGCCGAGCTCGCGGCAGGCGCGCAGGATCCTGAGCGCGATCTCGCCGCGATTGGCGATGACCAGCTTACCGAGGGCGGGCATCAGTCCCGTCTCCCGGGTTCGCAGGGGATGAAGGTCGCGGCGCGTCGCGCCATGTCAGCCGTCATCTTCGCCAATGACGAAAAGGGGCTGACCGTATTCCACGGGCTGGCCGTTCTCTACCAGAATCGCCTTGACGGTGCCGGCGTGGTCGGCCTCGATCTGGTTGAGGATCTTCATCGCTTCGATGATGCACACCGTATCGCCCACCTGCACCCGTTGCCCGACGTCCACGAAGGGCTTCGCACCCGGTGACGGCGCCTGATAGAACGTGCCGACCATTGGCGACGTGACGATGTGTCCCGCCGGCAGCTCGTCCGCGGCGGCGCTCTCCGGGGCGGCGGCCGCCTCGCCGCTGAGCGCTACCTGTTCCGCCTGAATGGGGACGGCCAGGGCCGCCGTCGGCGCCGCCATGGGTGCGACGGCGGGACGGTGCCTGCTGATGCGTACCGACTCCTCCCCTTCGTGGATCTCGATCTCGTCGACGTTGGACGTGTCGAGCAGATCGATGAGTTTCTTGACCTTTCGTATGTCCATGCTGCGTCCCGGCGCTCAGTCGTTTTCGTCGCCCAGTTGTTCCACGGCGGCCTGAAACGCCAGCTCGTAACCCTGGGGCCCGAGGCCGGCAATGACTCCCACCGCGATGTCGGAGAAGTAGGAGTGGTGGCGGAACTCCTCCCGGCGATGGATGTTCGACAGGTGCACCTCGATGAAGGGGATGCCCGAGGCGAGGAAAGCGTCCCGCAGCGCGATGCTGGTGTGTGTGAACGCCGCGGGATTGACGATGATGAAGTCCACGCCGTCGCCGGACGCCGCCTGCACCCGCTCCACGAGGGCATGCTCGGCATTACTCTGAAAGCTCGTGAGCCCGTGGCCGTAGTCGGCGGCCAGCTCCTCGAGCCGCGCGCCGATGGCGTCGAGACCCGCGCTGCCGTAATGCTCCGGCTCCCGCTGGCCGAGCATGTTCAGATTCGGGCCATGTAGAACGAGGATCTTGGCCATATCAGCCGCCAGTCGCTCCGGAGTTGAAGATGGGTGCAAGTTCAGAGGAGATAGCAGCAGAATAGCATAAGTTCGGCACGTGAGTCGGATCTTCGCAGCCCCGGAGGCCTTGTAGGTTGGTGCTGAGCGAAGCGAAGCCCAACATCCAG
>CBDTYP010000503.1:0-1847 GCA_965364645.1 uncultured Gammaproteobacteria bacterium
AGGCGCTCTCGCCGACACACGAGCGCGGCTGCTCCTCCTCCATGCGGGCGGCGACATCGAAGAGCCCCACCGACATGTCGGTGCCGGCAACCGTGAACTGCCCGTCTCCGTATTCCAGATCGAGGGTCGCGGCTTCGAGCAGGTCCGCGGCTTGCGCGCGGGCCTGCTCGAGCATGTGCTCGGTGGCGCGCGCGATGGTGGCGGCGCCGATGGGCAGCGACGACGAGCCGCCGGTGCCGCCGCCGGTGGCGATGGCATCGGTGTCGCCCTGGACGACGCGCACATGTTCGTGGGGGATCTGCAGGCGATCGCCCACAATCATCGCGAAAGCCGTCTCGTGACCCTGGCCGGTCGACTGCGTGCCCGTTCGAACGATGACGGCATCGCTGGTGAGCTCCACCTGACTCACCTCTTTCGGGCTGCCGCCGGTCGCGTGCAGCCACATGCAGAGCCCGATGCCGCGCCGCTCGCCCCGTGCCGCGCTCTCGCGCCGGCGCTGGTCGAACCCTTCCCAATGGGAGAGCGCGAGAGCCTTGTCCAGCGCCGCCTCGAAGTCCCCGCTGTCGTAGACGCGGCCGAAGGCCGTCGTGTAGGGCATCGCCGCCGAGGGCACGAGGTTCATGCGGCGCAGCGCCACCCGATCGATGCCGGACTCCAGCGCGGCGCGGTCCACGAGCCGCTCTATGGTCGTGATGATCTCGGGCTTGCCAGCGCCGCGATAGGCGTCCACCGGCGTCGTGTTGGTGAGCATCCCCTCGACCCGCAGGTAGAGTGCCGGGATGTCGTAGACGTGGCCGAACACCCGCTGCAGCCCGTCGGTGGGAATGGACGGCGCAACATTGGAGAGGTACGCGCCGAGATTCGCCCGGACATGGGTGCGGAGCGCGAGGAAGCGCCCATCGGCGTCCAGCGCGATCTCCGCGCGATGGAAGTGATCCCTGCCGGCGGCGTCGGTGAGGAACGCATCGCTGCGATCCCCCACCCACTTCACGGGCCTCCCCGTCTGTCGCGCGGCGTAGAGCACGAGCGCCTGGGCGGGGTAGGTGAAGATCTTCATGCCGAAGCTGCCGCCGACGTCCCGGGTGACGACCCGCAGGCGCTCCGGGTCGATGCCGAGCACCGACTCGGCGAGCGCCGTGCGCAGAGAGTGCACGCCCTGGCTCTGGGTGTGGAGGGTGTAGCGATCGGTGTCGGCGTCGTACTCGGCGACCGCGGAGCGGGTCTCGATGGGGCTGATGATGGCGCGATTGTTGATGGCTTCGAGCACGCAGACCCGGTGGGCCTTCGCGAACGCGGCCTCCACCGCCGCCGCATCGCCCTTCTCCCAGTCGAAACAACGCTCGCTGCTCTCGCGCACGTCGGTGCAGGCATCGAGGGGCTCGTAGTCCACCTCGATCCACTCGGCGGCATCCCGCGCGATGTCCGCGCTCTCCGCCACCACCATGGCGACACCGTCGCCGACGAAGCGCACCACGCTCTCCGCCAGCACCGGCCGATCCGGCGCCACCATCGGACTCCCGTCACGGGAAGTCACCGGTGTCCTGCAGGGCAACGCCCCGATACCGTCACGCTTCAAGTCCGCCGCGGTATAAACCGCCACGACGCCATCGACTGCCCGCGCCGCCTCCACGTCGAGAGAAAGAATCCGCGCATGTGCATAGGGCGAGCGCAGAATATGCCCATGCAACGCATCCGGAAACGCCAAATCGTCGACGAAGCGTCCGTTTCCGGTAAGCAGGCGATGATCCTCGAGCCGCATAAAGTTCTATCCGAATCTGTGTCTTTAGTCTCCGTAGGAGCGAGCTTGCTCGCGAATGAAGCCTCATTCGCGAGCAAGCTCGCTCCTA
>CBDTYP010000504.1:0-1828 GCA_965364645.1 uncultured Gammaproteobacteria bacterium
CTGCTGATCGCCGACGAGCCCACCACGGCGCTGGACGTGACCATCCAGGCCCAGGTGCTGGAGCTGCTGAAACGCCTGCAGGCGCGCCTCGGCATGTCCATGCTGCTCATCACCCACGATCTCGGCATCGTTCGAAAGATGGCGGAAGAGGTCTCGGTCATGCAGGCCGGACGCGTCGTGGAAAGCGGCGACGTCGAGAAGGTCTTCGCGTCGCCCGAGCATCCCTACACGAAGCGCCTGCTGGCGGCGGAGCCCAAGGGGGATCCGTTGCCGGCACCGGCGGATGCGCCGACGGTGATGCGCGCCGAAGACGTCAAGGTGTGGTTTCCCGTGAGAAGGGGCATCCTGCGGCGCACCGTGGATCACATCAAGGCGGTGGACGGCATCAGCGTCACCGTGCGCGAGGGCCACACCGTGGGCGTCGTCGGCGAGAGCGGCTCGGGCAAGACGACCCTCGGGCTTGCGCTCCTGCGCCTGCAGTCGAGTGACGGCGTCATCGAGTTCGATGCGAAGGATATCCAGGGCGGATCCAGCCGCGAGCTGCGGCCGCTGCGCCGGGAGATGCAGGTGGTCTTCCAGGATCCCTTCGGCAGCCTGAGCCCGCGCCTCTCCATCGGCCAGATTGTCGGCGAGGGGCTCGAGGTCCACGACATGGGGGGCGGGCCCGAGGGCCGCGAGGCCCTCATCATCGAGGCGCTGGTAGAAGTGGGCCTCGACCCCGAGACCCGGGACCGCTATCCCCACGAGTTCTCCGGCGGCCAGCGCCAGCGCATCGCCATCGCCCGGGCCATGGTGCTGAAGCCCCGCTTCGTGGTGCTGGACGAGCCCACCTCGGCGCTGGACATGTCCGTGCAGGCCCAGATCGTGGATCTGCTGCGGGAGCTGCAGAACCGCCACCGCCTCGCCTATCTCTTCATCAGCCATGATCTCAAGGTCGTGCGCGCGCTCTCCGACGAGCTCATCGTCATGCGCGACGGCCGGGTCGTCGAGCAGGGCACGGCGCGGCGTATCTTCGAGGCCCCCGAGCAGGCCTACACGCGGGCCCTCATGGCGGCCGCCTTTGATCTGGAGACCCGGGAGGAAGGCGCCGTCCGGATGTAATTCCCCTGTATTTGTGGGGGTATTAGGCACATTTCTTGACTAGTTTCCTTGCTTACCCGTACCATACCTGAGTAATTTACTCGGGAATTCCCCACGGGTACTTCCATGTCGAGCCAGGCGCCAGAAATCGAGGATCTCGTCCACCGGGAGTACGAGCACGGCTTCGTCACCGACGTGGAGGCGGACACCGTCCCGCCGGGGCTGGACGAGGACGTCATCCGGCTCATCTCCCGGAAGAAGGGGGAGCCGGAATTCCTGCTGAACTGGCGGCTCGAGGCCTTCCGCCACTGGCTCACCATGAGCGAGCCGGTGTGGGCCCACGTGGACTACAACCCCATCGACTACCAGTCCATCTCCTATTATTCCGCGCCGAAGTCCGACAGCGACGGGCCCAAGAGCCTCGACGAGGTGGATCCCAAGCTGCTCGAGACCTACGAGAAGCTCGGCATTCCGCTGGCCGAGCGCGCCCGCCTCGCCGGCGTCGCCGTGGACGCGGTCTTCGACAGCGTCTCCGTCGCGACCACGTTCAAGGACACCCTGGCGGAACAGGGCATCATCTTCGGCTCCTTCTCCGAGGCGGTGAAGGATCATCCGGAGCTCATCGAGCAGTATCTCGGCACCGTCGTGCCCCACACGGACAACTACTTCGCCGCGCTCAACTCCGCGGTCTTCACCGACGGCTCCTTCTGCTACATCCCCAAGGGCGTGCGCTGCCCCATGGAGCTGT
>CBDTYP010000505.1:0-1824 GCA_965364645.1 uncultured Gammaproteobacteria bacterium
ACTTCCTCAACATGATCCCGAGCTCCCTCAGCTGGCGCTCCTCCGCGGGCGATGGCGCGTCGGTGAGCGGATCGTGCACCGTCTGGGTCTTGGGGAAGGCGATCACCTCGCGGATGGAGTTCGATCCCGTCATCAGCATCGCCATGCGATCGAGTCCGAAGGCGATCCCGCCGTGGGGAGGGCATCCGTACTTCAGCGCGTCGAGCAGGAAGCCGAACTTCTGCTCCGCCTCGCGCTCCTCGATGCCGAGCACGCGAAACACCGCCGACTGCATCTCCCGGCGATGGATGCGGATCGATCCGCCGCCGAGCTCGGTACCGTTGAGCACCATGTCGTAGGCTCGTGACAGCGCGAGGCCCGGCGCATCCTCGAGCAGCGCCGGATCGTCGGTCTTCGGTGCGGTGAACGGATGATGCAGCGCGTTCCAGCGCTGCTCGTTCTCGTCCCATCCGAACATCGGGAAGTCGGTCACCCAGAGGGGCTTCCAGCCGGACTCGATCAGTCCGTGATCTTCCCCGAGCTTCACGCGGAGCGCGCCGAGGGCATCGTTGACGACCTGCTCCTTGCCGGCGCCGAAGAAGATGAGGTCTCCGTTCTTTGCGCCCGTGCGTTCCAGGACGCCGGCGAGCGCCTCGTCGGAGAGAAACTTGACGATGGGCGACTGCAGCCCCTCCTTGCCGGCATCCACGTCGTTGACCTTGATGTAGGCGAGGCCCTTGGCGCCGTAGATGGCGACGAAGTTTGCGTAGTCGTCCACGACCGAACGGGGCAGCGCGCCGCCACCGGGCATGAGCAGGGCCGCGACCCGGCCGCGCGCATCGTTGGCGGGCTCCGAGAAAACCTTGAAGCTCACCGACTTCATGAGGTCGCCGATCTCCGTCAGCTCGAGGGGAATGCGGAGATCCGGGCGGTCGCTGCCGAAACGCGCGACCGCGTCGGCGTAGGTCATGCGAGGGAAGGGGTCCGGGAGTGGGATCTCCAACACCCGCTCGAACAGCTGCCGCACCAGTGACTCCATGAGCCCCATGACATCGCTCTCGTCGACGAAGGACATCTCCACGTCGAGCTGGGTGAACTCCGGCTGCCGATCCGCGCGCAGATCCTCGTCGCGGAAGCAGCGCACGATCTGGTAGTAGCGATCCATGCCCGACATCATCAGCAGCTGTTTGAAGATCTGCGGCGACTGGGGCAGGGCGAAGAAGGACCCCTTGTGCACGCGGCTTGGCACCAGGTAATCCCGGGCGCCTTCCGGCGTCGCCTTCGTGAGCATGGGCGTTTCGATGTCGACGAAACCGTTGTCGTCCAGGAACTCGCGGATGCCGCGGGTGATCAGGCCGCGCTTTAACAGCCGCTCCTGCATCGCCGGGCGGCGCAGATCCACGTAGCGATAGCGCAGACGCGTCTCTTCGTTGACGTCGTCCTCGTCGAGCTGGAAGGGAGGAGTCTCGGCGGCGTTCAGCACCGTCAGCGCGTGGCCGAGAACCTCGACCCGGCCGGTCACCATGTCCAGGTTGATGGTCCCCTGGGGACGCTCCCGGACGCGGCCTTCCACCCGCAGCACGAACTCGCTGCGCACCTGCTCGGCGATGGCGAAGGCCTCCTCGGTGTCGGGATCGAAGACCACCTGCACGATGCCTTCCCGATCCCGCAGATCGATGAAGATCACGCCGCCGTGGTCACGGCGCCGGTGCACCCAGCCGCACAGCACGACCTCCTGGCCGAGCAAGTCCTCGGTGACCTGACCGCAATAGTGGCTTCGCATCGGATGTGACCGGTGGGGAAGAGCGGGGATGTTACGGTTTCACCACGGGGCTGGCAACACGG
>CBDTYP010000506.1:0-1822 GCA_965364645.1 uncultured Gammaproteobacteria bacterium
TGTCGCGGAGTTAGTGGAAATTGGGCGGCGCGTGCTCCGAGGGCATGGTTGGGCTGATCAGGCGGCGAGGTCAAGGTCGGTGGGCGAGCGATCGAGGGTGGGCCAGCCATCGACGCGTCGCATGGTGATCTGCCCCGAGGCCAGGAGCGCCCAGAACAGCATGGCGGCGGTCTCGGCACAGGGCAGCAGGCACTGGGTCTTGATGCGGCGCTTGAACTCCTCGTGCAAGCGCTCGATGGCGTTCGTGGTGCGCAACGATCGCCACTGCTCGGGCGGGTAGCGCAGGAACGTGAACAGGCGCTCGCCGGCCTCGTCCAGGCTGTCGGCGACGGCGCGACAGCGCAATCTCCACGTGGCCAGGAAGACCTTGCGCCTGGCCACGACCTCGGCGGCCGTCTTGGCGTGCACCATGTCGTTGAACTCGGCCTTGATCTCGTCGTGCAGATGCTTGGGCGCGTGGGCGAGCAGGTTGCGCTCCTTGTGGACGGTGCAGCGCTGGATCGGCACGTCGTCCCAGAGGCTGGCGAGCGCCGCTTCGAGGCCCTTGCCGCCATCGACGATGACCAGCTCCGGCCTGGCCATGCCGCGCGCCGTGAGATCGTCGAGCACCGCCCGCCAGGCGGCCTGGCTCTCGCCGCCCATGTTCTTGATCGCCAGCACCACCTTCTGGCCGTCACGGCGGACCCCGAGGGCGATCAGCAGCGAGATGGTTGTGGCTTTGCGATCGAGCCGCACCCTGACCACCGTGCCGTCCAGGATCAGCCGCACGATGTCATCGCCGGCGAGATCACGCTCCTGCCAGACTTGCCAGGCCAAGCGCGTCCTCTGCCACGCGCGGCTGACGACATCCTTGCCGACATGGCCTTCGAACAGCTTGGCCAGTGCCCGGCGCACCCGGCGGGTATTCATCCCGGCGAGATAGGCCTCGGCGATCAACGCCTCGGCGCGGTGGCTCAGCCGTTTGTAGGCCGGCAGGAGCGTGCTCTTCCATTCCTGCTCGCCCACCTCGTCGGCCAGCCTCGCCCGCGGCACCGACAAGCTCAGCGGGCCGAACGTCGTGACCAGCTGGCGGGGCCGATGCCCGTGGCGTCGGCCGTTCGAACTCGTCCCTCGCTCGTAACGCCGCCGGCCGAGCGCGGCTTCCAGCTCCTCCTCCAGCAGTTGCTCGATGAACGAGCGCACCTGGCCACGCACCGCGTCTTCCAAGGGATCGAACCAATCGCTCCCGGCGAACGGTGATGGCGTCGCCGCCGAGGCTGGCGTAGCTTCCTTCATGGCGTGGGTTCCTTCTCGATCTTGCCGATCGGAACCTACGCCGCCTCAACCAATTTATGGAATGGCCCGCCCCTCTCCCCGCAGCGCTACGCTGGCAGGGTAACTGGGAACAAGGAGCGGACCGATGCAGATCGCGTTTTTGGGTATCGACCTGGGCAAGAACAGATGCAGTGTCGCCGGTCTGGATGCGAGCGGACGCGTGGTCCTGCGCCGTCGGATGCACAGGGACGGCGTGGTCAAGCTCGCGGCGCAGCTCCCTGCCTGCGTGGTGGCGATGGAAGCGTGCTGCGGCGCGCACGTGCGCCCCTATGTCAAGGCGCACAAGAACGACGACCGGGACGCGGAGGCGATCGCCGAGGCGGCCACGCGGCCTACGATGCGGTTTGTGGAGCTCAAGAGCGAGGAGCAACTCGATCTGCAGACGCTGCATCGTGCCCGCGACCGGCTGGTTGGCGTGAGGACGGCCTTGATCAATCAGCTCCGCGGCGTGCTGCTGGAGCGCGGCATCACCTTCCCCCAGGGGCGGCGGAAGCTGGAGCTGTGCCTC
>CBDTYP010000507.1:0-1818 GCA_965364645.1 uncultured Gammaproteobacteria bacterium
AGCACGGCTTCTGGCGGCCGCCGCCTCCCGAAACGCTCTTCCTCCAGCGCAAGCTCGGTGGGACCTTCCTTCTCTGCACGCGTCTTCGTGCGCGGGTCGATGCTCGCGCGCTCCTCGAAGAGGCACTGGACGCCGAGCGTCTGGCTCGCCAGGAGACATCGGAATGAGCCGGCGGATCCCTCACTTCCTCTCGGCACTCGCCCTGCTAATGGTTCTAACGGGGTCAGCATCGTCGGAGGTGGGCGGGACGGACTCCGCGCAGGCGGACTCGCTTCTTGGCCTCGAAGCTCGCAGGCTCGGTGGCGGTGAGGAGTCGCTCTCCCGTTACCGCGGGCAGGTGCTCCTGATCGTCAACACCGCGAGTCGTTGCGGCTACACCCCCCAGTATGAAGGCCTCCAGTCTCTCTATAAACGCTACGAGCAGCGGGGCTTCAGCGTTCTCGGCTTTCCGTCCAACGACTTCGGGAGCCAGGAGCCTGGAAGCGACCGCGAGATCGGTGCCTTCTGCAGGGCGAACTACGGCGTCGCGTTTCCGATGTTCTCGAAGGTTCGCGTCAAGGGAGCCCAGGCGCATCCCGTGTACGCCTACCTGACGGCTCTTCCGGAGCCCATCGGGGGCGCCGTGCAGTGGAACTTCCAGAAGTACCTAGTCAGCCGCGACGGTCAGGTCGTCGGCCGCTATGCCCCCGGCGTGGCTCCCCAGGATCCGGGGCTCGTCGCTGAGATCGAGCGCCTCCTCGACAAGCCGCGTCCGAGAGAGCCCAGCGCAGGTCTGGCGCGATGAAGACGGGCCGCGTCGCCGTCATCGGGGCGGGCGTCGCGGGCCTCACGGCGGCTCGCAACCTTGCTCGTGCGGGTTGGGACGTCGTGGTCTTCGAGAAGGCGCGCGGTGTCGGTGGGCGAACCTCGACACGCCGCAGCGAGGCAGCCGCGTTCGATCACGGCGCGCAGTACTTCACCTGCCGCACCGACGCTTTCGCCCACCAGGTGGAAGATTGGTGCCGTCGCGGTGTCGCGGCGGCCTGGTGCGCCCCCATCAAGACCCTCGGAGGCGGCGTGAGCTCAGCAACCAGGAAGGCGTCCCGTCGCTACGTGGGCGTACCGGGCATGAGCGCGCTGGCGGGGGATCTGGCGAAGGAGCTCGAAGTCGAGTGCGGGCGGCGAATCGCACGCATCGAGGGGTCGGCCACGCGCTGGATACTGATCGCCGAAGAGGGCGCGAAGTTCCCCGGGTTCGACACGGTCGTTGTGGCGACGCCGGCGCCGCAGGCGGTCCCGCTGCTCGCTCCGGCTCCGCGCCTGGCGGAGCTTGCGGCGGGAGTCGAGATGCAGCCTTGCCACGCCGTACTGGTGACCTTCCCGCATCCGCTCGAAATCGAGTTCGGGGGCGCCTTCGTTTCCGAGCCGCCGCTGGCCTGGGTTGCGCGGACCGCGAGCAAGCCCGGGAGGCCCGGCGCAGAGAGTTGGGTGCTTCACGCGGGCCCCGAGTGGAGCGCTCGACATCTGGAGGAACCCGCCGAAGACGTGGCACAGGCTCTGCTCGGGGCCTTCGGCGACGCGATGGGCCGGGAGCTCCCAGCCGCAAGCTCTTGCTCGACACACCTCTGGCGCTTCGCCCGCACCACCCAACCCCTCGGAACGCCTTTCCTCTGGGACGTGGACCAGCGTCTCGCAGTCTGCGGAGACTGGACGCGCGGAGCGCGTGTCGAGGACGCGTTCACCAGCGGAGAGCTTCTGTCCCGCGCGATGCTGGGCGACCAGACACTGCCTGCGAGCCAAGCCTGAGCGAAGGAGGTAACGATCGCCATGAGGAACGAT
>CBDTYP010000508.1:0-1814 GCA_965364645.1 uncultured Gammaproteobacteria bacterium
GCAGGCGCTGGATCTCGAAGGGCGAATAAGAGGGATCGGTCATGGCACTCTCCGGGTTGGGGCGGCGGAGATTCGCCGCTCGGAGGGTCCTCCGTAGATCCGGGCCACGACCCCTCATGCCGTGGAGAATCGTGCTCAGACGCTATGGAGGCCCAGCCCCCTCGGGCTGGAATCGTGGAGCGGTGAGGTCGTGAGACACTCGCCGCCCACAGCGGGTTGGAGCGGGTCCAAGCCGCGATCCTGAAGCCTCTAAAGCTATGCCCGGAGGAGCTGAGCCATGCGCGATGCTACCGACTCGACCCTGTACGTGGGAATCGACGCTCACCAGGACTCCCTTTCGATCGCTGTCCTGCCCGACACCGCCGAGCGCCCCGAGCGCGCCCAGAAGATCGCAAACGAGCCGCGGGCAGTGCACAAGCACTTCTCGAAGCTGCTCGGCCGAGGGGCGGTGAGGGCCACCTACGAGGCGGGCTGCACCGGCTTCGTGCTCTGGCGGCAGCTCACGCCGCTGGGGATCGACTGCCTGGTCGCCGCTCCGAGCCGAATCCCTGTCCTGCCCGGAGAACACCGCAAGACGGACCGCCTCGACGCGGAGCGCCTGGCGCTCTTCCTCCGCGGTGGGCAGCTCACCCGCGTGACCCCGCCGAGTCCCGAGACCGAGGCGCTGCGCACGCTCACACGCACTCGCGACAAGGCGCGTCGTGACGTGGTCTCGGCGAAGCACTACGTCACCAAGCTCCTGCTCAATCGCGGCGTGATCTACCGAGGACCTCGCCAACTGTGGAGTCGCGAGCACCGTGCGTGGCTGCGCGGGGTCGAGATGCCGTGCCCTGCCGACCAGGACATGCTGGACTTCAAGCGCGACTGCCTGGCGCAACGCGAATCGGAGCTCGGGCGACTCGACGAGCGCATCGAGGAACGAGCTGAGCGTGCGGACGTCGAGCTCCCGGTCCGCTGCCTCCGTGCATATCGAGGCGTCGCAACGCTCATCGCCCTGAACTTGGTCGCCGAACTCGGGGACGTCCGCCGCTTCCCGAACAAGTCGGCCGTCGCCGCGTACGTCGGGCTGGTCTCGAGCGAACAGTCCTCGGGGGGCAAGGTGAAGCGTGGCGGCATCACGCGGGCCGGTAGCCAGCACCTGCGCAGGCTGCTGATCCAGTCCGCGCAGCACTACCTGAGGCCTCGAGCCGAATCGAAGACGCTGCGCGCGCGACGCACCGCCGCTCTTCCGAAGGTCGCGGAGCATGCGCGCAAGACCGAGCGCCGGCTCGTGAGACGCTATCTCAGGCTGGCCGCGACGAAGCACACGAACGTCGTCAAGACGGCGATCGCCCGGGAACTCGTCGGCCACATGTGGGCCTCGATCCACCCGGACTTCGGCTTGAAGCCGTAGAAGAACCTGGGGGCTGAGCCGGGCGACCGGAGACGAGAAGAGAGTCCTCGACAGCGCTGTGTGCCACGGTCCGCCGTGTGCACGAACTCAGACTGAAGGCCTCGTGACGGAACACGCCAACTGCGGGCTCGACTCGCGAATATCAGACTGACCGCCGTCGCTTCCGTAGGTCACCCGGCGCTGCCCCCGCCAAACATCGACCCCAACCGCTAGCCGAGGGCGGCGGATGGGGTCCCCCTTGCCTACTTGACGAAGGGGCCTCCATATCAGCGCTCCTGGAACTCCGCGCGCAGGACGGGCCAGGCCGCCGAGACGTCCTCCCCCGCCTCCGCGGCGTCCGAGGCCAGCTCCAGCTCCCTCCCCGCCTCGTCGCGGCGTCCCAGGTCCCGGAGCGCCACGGCGCGGAAGGCGCGCGTCTCCG
>CBDTYP010000509.1:0-1811 GCA_965364645.1 uncultured Gammaproteobacteria bacterium
AACCTGGCCTGCTTCCTCTGCTCCGACGCCGGCTCGTATATCAACGGCTGCGCCATCAACGTGGACGGCGGCATGAGCCCGGCGGTCTGACGCGCGGGACGTGACGACCCTCGAGACGCCAAGGCTCAACCTCAGACCGGTCCGACCCGAGGACGCCCCGGAGTTCGAGGCGTTCTACGGGGCCCCCGAGGTAATGGAGATCCGGAAGTACGGGGTGATGGACAGGGAAGTCGCCCGGAGCCAGGTCGACATCATGGTCGCCCACTGGCGCACCCATGGGTTCGGCATGTGGGTCGTGGAGGACAAGGCCACCCGCGCGTTCGGCGGGGAGTGCGGCCTCCGATGGGTCGAGGACGGATCCGAGGTGGAGCTGAGTTACGGCCTTTACCCACCGTATCGAGGCCGCGGCCTGGCGACGGAGGCGGCCCAGGCCGCCCTCGACTTCGGCACTCACACGCTCGGGCTCGAGCGCATCGTGGCGTTCTCCCGGGGCGACAACCGGGTATCGCACCACGTGCTCGAGAAGCTCGGAATGACCCTGGAGTGGAGGAGGGAGACCGGGACACACGGGCTTGTCCGATACATCCTCACGCCGCTCGGCTCGCCTTCCGAAGTCGGGCAATAGCCGCGTCCACTGACGGAAGTCTCAGACAGCGCTCAATGCGGCTGCATCTGGTCGAGGAGCTCCTTCGCGTCGCGCAGATTGACGGTGTCAAAGCCTTCGGTGAACCAGTCGTAGATCGGTGAAAGCAGGTCGAGGGCCTCCTTCGCCTTGCCCTGGTCCCGCCAAAGGCGGGCAAGCGCCATCGCCGTCCGAAGCTCGAAAGACTTGGTGCTGTGCTTCCTCGAATACTCGAACGATCGCTCGAAGAAGCTTTCGGCCGCAGCCTCATCGCCGCTGTGTTTCAGCTCAACGAGGCCCGCGATTCGATAAATTTCCTCGGCGCACATCAACTCTCCCGTGGACTCGATGAGTCCGATTGCTCGTTCAATCAGTTCGACTGCCTCCTCAGATCGCTCGAGATGCAGGCACGCCTCCGCCATATGTGCCTTCATGACGGGACTCCAGAAGCGCCCACCAACGGCTCCCCAGACCTGCTCCGTCTGAACGCCTTGATCGTACGCGACGTCGTAGTTGCCTACCTGGGCGGCGGATTGGCTCATGCATGCGGCCGCCATGTAAGCCTCTATGAAGAACAGATTCTGATCGCGGGCGATGCGACGCAATTCGTCGACCATTGTGCCGACCGCGCTAAAGTCGCCGCATCGGCCGAATGTGATGCCGCTGTTACCCAGGGTCCAGCATAGATTGAAAGGGTGTCCGACTTCGCGCGCGTGCTCTACGGCGGCGTCGGCAAGGGCGCGGGCCTTATCGGGGAAACCCTGTGCCCAGATTCGATGGGATGCCCAGCTCAGAGTGGTGTTCTTCGCGTCATGGTTATATGAAAGGACAAGATCCTTGTCCCGCTCGAAGTCATATATTTCGAGTGTCGCCGACTCGAAGCTCTCTGCCTCGGCATAGTTTCCCACCCAGAGATTCGCCATGGCTGCCGTGAATGAAGAAACCAATGTCAGGGTGGGGTCGTTGCGGACGTTCGAATACTCGAGCATGCGATCGACGACGGTAAGGCCTTCGTGGTGCTCGGCCCTGCAGCCGAAATGAAGCCAGAGATTCCAAATGTTCGTGAAGGTCTCGGCGCCGCCGTGTCCCATCTCGATCAGTTCGCAGGCCGGCTCGACGATTGTACGGACCTCGGGGGCGGGCCAGCCGTGGAGCGCCATGGTCGCCGCGCCGAGGGCAGTACGTACCT
>CBDTYP010000510.1:0-1791 GCA_965364645.1 uncultured Gammaproteobacteria bacterium
ACTCACTGGACATCCGCGAGCCCATGACGCGCGAGGCGGCCGTGGAGATCCTGAGCGAGCACACGCGCAACGAGATCGATCACTGGCGCGGTAAGTATCCGCCGGAGCGGCGCCGATCGGCGGTGCTCGCGGCGCTGCGCGAGGCTCAGCACCAGGGGGAGGGCTATCTCACCCCGGAGCTCATGGACGCCGTCGCGGCCTACCTGGATCTGCCGACGATCTACGTCTACGAGGCGGCGAGCTTCTACTCCATGTACGAGACCAAGCCCGTTGGACGGCACAGCGTCTCCGTCTGCACCAACATCTCCTGCATGCTGTGCGGCTCCGACGACATCGTCGCGCACATCGAGCAGAAGCTCGGCATCAAGACCGGGGAGTCCACCAGCGACGGGCGCATCTATCTCAAGTGCGAGGAAGAGTGCCTGGCCGCGTGCTGCGGCGCGCCCATGATGATGGTGGACCACGTGTACTACGAGCGTCTCACCCCCGAGAAGGTGGACGAGATCCTGGATGCGTTGAAATGAGTGCCGTGACGGATCAGGTGTGCTACGCGACGCGGCGTTTCGACGAGCCCTGGACGCTCGCGAACTATGTCGCCGATGACGGTTACGTCGCCTGGCGCAAGATCGTCGAAGAGAAGACCCCGCCGGGGGACATCATCGACGAGATAAAGAAGTCGGGGCTCCGGGGCCGCGGCGGCGCCGGATTTCCCTCCGGCCTCAAGTGGAGCTTCATGCCGCGGGACTACGAGGGGCAGAAGTACGTGGTCTGCAACTCCGACGAGAGCGAGCCGGGGACCTGCAAGGATCGCGACATCCTGCGCTTCAATCCGCATTCCCTGGTCGAGGGCATGGCGATCGCGAGCTACGCCATGGGTGTCACCGTCGCGTACAACTACCTGCGCGGCGAGTTCATGGACGAGCCTTTCAGGCGCTTCGAGGCGGCGCTCGCGGAAGCCTACGAGGAAGGCCTGCTCGGTAAGAATATCCTCGGCTCCGGAATCGATTTCGATCTCTACGCGCATCTCGGCGCCGGCGCCTACATCTGCGGCGAGGAGACGGCGCTCCTGGAATCCCTGGAGGGCAAGAAGGGGCTCCCGCGCTTCAAGCCGCCGTTTCCGGCGAACTTCGGCCTCTACGGCGCGCCCACCACGGTCAACAATACGGAGACCTTCGCCTCGGCGCCGACCATCATGCGCAAGGGCGGCGAGTGGTTCGCAGGCCTCGGCCCGGAGAACAACGGCGGCACCAAGTGCTTCTCGGTCTCAGGTCACGTGAACAATCCTGGAAACTTCGAAGTACCCATGGGGCTGCCTTTCGCGGAGCTCCTGGAGATGGCCGGCGGCGTGCGGAACGGGCACAAGCTCAAGGCCGTCATCCCGGGCGGTTCGTCGGTTCCGGTGGTGCCCGGCGAGCTCATGATGACGGCCAACATGGACTACGACTCGGTGGCCAAGGTGGGCTCGATGCTCGGTTCCGGCGCGGTCATCGTCATGGACGAGACCACGTCCATGGTGAGCATGCTGAGGCGCATCTCGCGTTTCTACTACGCGGAGTCCTGTGGGCAGTGCACGCCGTGTCGCGAGGGCACGGGATGGCTGTACCGCATGCTCGTGCGCATCGAAAACGGCGAGGGCCGGCAGGAAGACCTGGACATGCTGGTGGACGTCGCCAACAATATCGAGGGGCGCACGATCTGCGCACTCGGCGACGCGGCGGCGTGGCCGGTGCAGAGCTTCCTCAAGCACTTCCGCGACGAGTTCCAGTACCACATCGACAACGGCAAATTCCC
>CBDTYP010000511.1:0-1782 GCA_965364645.1 uncultured Gammaproteobacteria bacterium
CTAGGGCGTGGGTTGATGCTTCAACATGGCGAGCAGGCTCGCGATCCGATCCCGCATCTCCCGGCGATCGATGATGAGATCCACCGTGCCGTGCTCGAGCAGGAACTCGCTGCGCTGAAAGCCCTCGGGCAGAGTCTCCTTCACGGTCTGCTCGATGACCCTGGGACCGGCGAAGCCGATGAGCGCGTTGGGCTCGGCGATGTTGATGTCGCCGAGCATGCCGAGGCTCGCGGTTACGCCGCCGGTGGTGGGATCGGTCAGCACCGAGATGAAGGGCAGGCCCGCCTCGCCGAGGCGCGCGAGCGCCGCGCTGGTCTTGGCCATCTGCATCAGCGCGAACACTCCCTCCTGCATACGCGCGCCGCCGCTGGCGGAGAAGCATACCAGCGGCACGCCGTGCTCGATGGCGGCGCTGGCACCGCGCGCGAAACGCTCGCCCACCACCGAGCCCATGGAGCCGAGGCGAAAGCGCGGCTCGAATGCCGCGGACACCAGGGGCACGCCCTTCACCCGGCCCATGATGACCACGAGCGCGTCCTTCTCGCCGGTGGCCTTCTGATCCTGGGCGAGGAGATCCTTGTACTTCTTGCCGGCGCGGAACTTCAACGGGTCCATCGGCGCCACGTCCGCGCCGATCTCGATGCGAGGCTCCGCGTCGAGGAACTGATCGAGGCGCTTGCGGGCGGGGATGCGGATGTGATGGGAGCACTTCGGGCAGACGTCGAAGTTGCGCTCGAGCTCCGCCTTGTAGAGGACGCCGCCGCAGGCCTCGCACTTGCTCCAGAGCCCTTCGGGCACGGTGCGCTTGTTGCCGCCCTCGGTGCGGATGCGCGACGGCAGCAGCTTCTCGAACCAGCTCATGGGGTCTTGTCCATGGAAGTTGGGTCCACGAGATTGGCGTCCATGGCCGAGCGCATGGAAGAGATCACGGCCGCGACCTCCTCGGGGATCCGTGACGGTGTTTCCATGAACGCCTCCATCTTGTTGATCAATACGCTGCCGACCACGACCGCGTCGCTGACGGCGGCGACCCGCGCGGCGGTCTCGCCGTCGCGGATGCCGAAGCCGACACCCACCGGCAGGTCCGTGAGCGCCTTGATGCGCTGTACGCGGTTCTCGACTTCGGCGACGTCCAGATGGGCGGCGCCGGTGACACCCTTAAGAGAAACGTAGTACACGAAGCCGCTGGCCTGGGCGCAGATGCGCGAGATTCGCGCATCATCGCTGTTGGGCGCGAGCAGGAAGATGAGATCGATGTCCCGCCCCCGGAGCGCCTCGCGGAATGCGTCCGCCTCCTCCGGAGGCAGATCCACGGTCAGCACGCCATCCACACCGGCCTCCGCCGCCGCGTCCGCGAAGGCTTCGTAGCCGGCCACCTCGAAGGGGTTCAGATAACCCATGAGCACTACCGGGGTATCTCCATTGTCCCTCCGGAACTCCGCCACCATGGCGAGCACCCGTTTCAGCGTCATGCCCCGGGCCAGCGCCCGCTCGCTGGCCCGTTGGATGACCGGCCCGTCGGCCATGGGATCGGAGAAGGGCACGCCGAGCTCGACGACGTCCGCACCGGCGGCCACCAGCGCATGCATGAGGGGCACTGTCACCGATGGGTCCGGATCCCCCGCGGTGACGAAGGGCACCAGCGCGCGGCGCCCTGCCCCGCGCAGCGTGGAGAAGGTCTTCTCGATGCGGCTCACAGCTCCCGCCCCTCGATGGCGGCCACGGTCTCGATGTCCTTGTCGCCGCGCCCGGAGAGATTGACGATGATGATGTCCTCGCCGC
>CBDTYP010000512.1:0-1756 GCA_965364645.1 uncultured Gammaproteobacteria bacterium
GCATCCGTACGCGACGCGCGTCAAAGAAGTCGAGAAACCCCTCTGATCAGCGTCAACTAGAATTTCCGGTCAGCGCCAACTATTTCTGCCGGTTCGGAGTGGGTTGGAGCCCGGCGCACGGCGACCGCGTGGCCGGGTAGTTGTCGTTGGGCGGTGGTCGCAGCCCCTGGCATGATGTTCAGGTCTTCTTCTTGTTCTTGGCGTCCTCGGTTCGGTAGCTCGGCACGTCGAATTCGAGGACGACCGAGTGGTGGACGAGGCGATCGATCGCAGCCGAGGTCGCCATCTTGTTCTTGAAGATCCGGTCCCACTCGCTGAACACCAGGTTGCTGGTGACCGCGGTGGAGCGGCGTTCGTACCGCTCGGCGAGGAGGGTGAAGAGCACCTCGGCCTCCTCCGCCGACTGCTTCACGTAGCCGATGTCGTCGAGGATCATCAGCTCGTACTGGTCGAGCTTGCGCAGCTTTCGTGGCAGGTCGAGGTCGCGCTTCGCGGCGAGCAGATCCTGGACGAGGGTGTACGTGGGCGTCCACAGCACCGACCGACCCTGCTCGACCAGGGTGTGGCCCAGGGCCGCGATCGCGTGGCTCTTACCGACACCCGGGAGGCCGAAGGCCAGGATGTTGATCGCCTGGTCGAGGAACTCGCCGGAGCGGAGCTCGTCCAGCATCCGGACCACTGAGCGCGACAGCCTCTTCTCGTCGAAGGTCTCGAACGTCTTCGCGGTGGGGAGCTTCGACGCCCGGCGAAGCCGGGTGACCCGTCGCTCGTGCCTCGCCTCCGCCTCCTGCTCCAGGACTTCCAGGATCACCGATGTCGCGCCACCGAGGTCGGCCTGGGCCAGGCGGCTCACGAGCTCCTCGGCGACGGTCGGCAGCTTGAACTCCAGCAGCAAGGTGACGACGCGGTCTTCGATGGTTGCGACCGTGCTCATGCTGCACCTCCGAGGAGCTCGTCGTAGGCTCCCAGGTCGGGCGTAGGGAGCGAGAGCGCGGGGACTTCGGGCTCGCGGGGACGGACGGCCGTCTCCACGGCCGCGTAGTCGAATGACTGGCGACCGTCGAGCAGGGTGGCCAAGCTCCTCTCCACGCTCGACTCCATCGTGTCGGCCGCGAGCTTCAGGATCTGCACGTACTCCACATCAGCCCGGTCGCCATGCGTCTCGCGCAAGGCGTCGTAGGCCCGTCGGAAGACGAGCGTCGGAAACAGCTCCTCGCGGTACCGGTAGTTCGCGAAGGCCCCGGGCTTGCGTACCAGGGAGTCGATCACGTGGCGGTAGTCGATGCGATACGCACGCTCACCGCGAAGGCGTGGGTACGTCTCGACCCGCGTGTCGCGGTACCAGATCTCGAGCGTGTCCGGGTACAGGCGGGCTTCGACCTGGTGCCCGATTAGCCGCGAGGGCACCGAGTACGTCCGTGCTCGCACGCGGATCGTGCTCCACTTCCGTACGCGGGGGGTCGTCGTCGTGTACGCCGGCAAGCGCTTGGCCGGGAGCGGCCGGAGCCGGGCGCGCTCTTCTTCCAGTCGAGCGCTGACGTGGCGGTTGTGGTCCTCGTCGAGGACCTTGCGGACGAACCGTTCGTAGTTGTTACGAAACGAGTGGGATGTTCCTGAACGCGGCCTGATCGATCGCGCAGCGTGAGGCGATCGGCCCCGGCCGAGCAGGCGATCGCCTCAATGAGCGTGTTTCTTGGAGGGACCCGCCCCGGTCGCGGTAGCAGCGCGGGGCTGGGGACCCCGGGCCTGAAGCCCA
>CBDTYP010000513.1:0-1751 GCA_965364645.1 uncultured Gammaproteobacteria bacterium
GCCCGCCACCGGGGCGTTCTTGAACTGATTGCCGCTGGTGCCGATGGCCATGTAGTAGCCGCCCACCGAAGACTTGTCGTAGATGGGAATCCAGTCGTCGCTCACGTCGTACAGATCGACGCAGCCCTTCATGCGGCTCGGAATGCCGAGACTCGGGATGCGCTGCGCCATGCGATAGGCCTGGGTGGTCCACTGCTCGGTGAACTCGCGGTTGTAGTCGTCCGGATCGACCCACTCGCGATCGTCGCACTCCGGATCCTCGCTGCCGACGAGGATGTGATTGCCGGTCTCCGGCCGGCAGTAGACGCCGATGTCGCTGTCTGAGACCACGAAGGCGGAGCGCTCGAAGTCGAATCCCTCCGGCGACGGTACGTGGGTCACTTCCTGGCGCAGCGCGCGGGTATGAATCTTCATGTCGCCGTCGGCGCCCGCCAGCCGGTTCACCGGCTCGGAGTGGGGGCCGGCGACGTTCACCACCACGGGCGCCTCGATGCGCGTGCCGTCGTCCAGTACCACGCCGCTCACCCGCCCGCCCGTGCGGGGAATCTCGACCACGCGCCTGTTGAACAGAAACTGCGCGCCCGCCGCCTCCGCGGCCCGCTGCAGGTTATGGGTGGCGAGCTGAGGGTCGCTGATGTAACCCGCGGTGGGGAAGAAGACCGCGCCCGCGACGGTGCCACCGGTGGGTTCGCAGAAGCCCTCGTCGGCGGGCAGCTTCGGGGGGGCGAAGCGTTGCAAGTCGTAGATAGGCAGATGCGCGACGATCTCTTCCGGCCCCCAGTCCTCGTAGGGGATCCCGAACTGATCGGCGACCTCACGGATCCTCGCCAGATGTCCATTCACGTCTGTCTTCATCACCATGCAGCCCGTGTCGTGAAAGACGGCCATGCCGCTCTCGTCCTCGACCCCGAGATAGTCTTTCCAGCCCTTCCAGTAGAAGTACCCCTCGTAGGCGAAGACGGCCCCCTCCAGGGTCGAGTAGTGGACGCGGATGATGGCGCAGGAGTTACTGGTGGGGCCGTAGCCCGCCGCGGGCAGCTTGTCGATGCTGAGGGTGCGGAAGCCCTTCTTGCTGAGCTCGTAGGCGGTGGCGGCGCCGATGACGCCTGCGCCGATGATGATGGCGTCGTACTTGTCGTTCATGATGCGGGCCATTGTCCGAGAAAGACGCGGCAGGCTCAACGGTTGGCGCGTTCCTCCAGAATCGCCACCGCGGGCAGCTCCTTGCCCTCCAGGAACTCCAGGAACGCGCCGCCGCCGGTGGAGATGTAGGAGATCCTGTCGGCGACGCCGTACTTGGCGATGGCCGCCAGGGTGTCGCCCCCACCGGCGATGGAGAACGCATCGGACTCGGCGATGGCCTCGGCGATGCGCCGGGTGCCCTCGCCGAACTGATCGAGCTCGAACACGCCCACGGGGCCGTTCCAGACGATGGTGCCCGCGCTCCCGAGAAGGGCGGCGAGGGTGTCGGCGGACTCGGGGCCGATGTCCAGGATCATGTCCTCGGCGCTCACTTCGCCGACGCGCACCACCCGCGCCTCAGCGTCGGGGCTCACGCTGGTGCCGACGACGACATCCGAGGGGAGGGGAATGGCGTCCCCGGTGGCCTCGATGAGCGCGCGGGCCGTATCGACCAGGTCGTCCTCGCAGAGGGAGCGTCCCACGTCGCAGCCCCGGGCCTTCAGAAAGGTGTTGGCGATGCCGCCGCCGACGACGAGCTGGTCCACCTTGTCCAGCAGCGACTCCAGCAC
>CBDTYP010000514.1:0-1750 GCA_965364645.1 uncultured Gammaproteobacteria bacterium
GCCGCCGACCCTCGGCCAGCACACGGACGAGGTCCTGCGCGAGCTGCTCGACATGAGCGACGGCGAGCTTGCCGCGCTCCGGCAACAGGGCATCGTGTAGGCGGCCGGTCACCGTCGCGGCTTCAATCGAGAACGTTCAAATGACAGATTCGGTCAGATTCATCGGCTCGGGAGACTCCTTCGGCAGCGGAGGCCGCTTCCAGACCTGCATCCTCGTCGACGCGGGGGGCACGCGCTTCACCATGGACCTCGGCACGTCGTCCATGATCGCGATGCGCCAGCAGGGCATCGATCCGAACTCCATCGACGCCATCCTGCTCACTCATCTTCACGGCGATCACTGCGGCGGCGTTCCGTTCCTGCTCGTAGACGCGATGCTGGCCTCCAAGCGCGACCGTCCGCTCATCGTCGCGGGGCCGCGGGATCTGCGCTACCGGATGTTCCTGATCCAGGAGGCCCTGTTTCCCGGGATGCACGTGATGAAGCCCAAGTTCGATCTCGAGTGGATAGAGCTCGAGCCCGGCGAGCCGACCCGGGTCGGCAATATCCTGGTGACTGCGCGCTCGGTGAGACACACCTGGCAGACCAACCCCACGGCGCTGCGCGCCGAGGTGGGCGGCAAGGTCGTTTCCTACACGGGCGACGGCGAGTTCGGCGAAGAGATGGCCCTCGCCGCCAGGGGCGCGGACCTGCTGGTTGCCGAGTGCTATTTCTACGAGAAACCCATCCGCTGGCACCTGAATTACCCGGATGTGGTCGCCCACAAGAAAGAATTCGGCGCGAAGCGCATTATCCTCACCCACATGAGCCGAGAGATGCTGGATCACGCGGACGAGGTTCCCGAGGAATGTGCCCACGACGGCATGGTCGTGGAGATATGACGGAGTGAGTGCGATGCAGAACCATGCGCGGGTAGTGGTCGTCGGCGGCGGCATGATGGGAGTGGGGATCCTCTACCACCTCGCCGAGGAAGGGTGGACGGACGTCGTGCTCGTGGAGAAGGGCGAGCTCACGTCGGGCTCCACCTGGCACGCGGCGGGACTCTGCACCCACTTCATCGCCGATTACAACATGGCGAAGATTCACAAGTACGCGGTGGATCTCTACCCGACGCTCGAGGAAAGGACCGGCCAGTACGTCAGCTGGCACGGCTCCGGGTCCATCCGCCTCGCCGTCGACCAGGACCAGGTCGACTGGTTCAAGCACGTGAAGGACATGTCGGCGGGACAGGACTTCCCCATGGAGCTGATCGATCGGGACAAGATCAAGGAGCTGAATCCGTTTCTCACCATGGACGGCGTCATCCTCGGCGCCTGGACACCCGACGACGGCCACGTCGATCCGGCGGGCGTCTGCAACGCGCTGGCGAAAGCCGCGCGGGATCTCGGCGCGAGCATCGTCACCCGGAACCGCGTCCTCGACATCAAGCCGGCCCCCGGAGGCGAATGGCGGGTCATCACCGAGCAGGGCGAGATCACCTGCGAGCATGTCGTCAATGCCGGCGGCTGCTACGCCCGGGAGATCGGAAAGTGGGTCGGCGTCGAGACGCCCATCGTCAACGTGGAGCACCACTACTTCGTCACCGAGCCGGTGCCCCAGTTCGTCGAACGGGACGAGGAAATTCCGGTCATGCGGGATCCCCGTCCCTCCGCCTACTACCGACAGGAGCAGAAATCCGGCCTCATCGGCATCTACGAGCCCCACGGCAAGGAGGCGTGGCAGGAGCGGGGCGGTTTCCCGGCCTGGGAGA
>CBDTYP010000515.1:0-1745 GCA_965364645.1 uncultured Gammaproteobacteria bacterium
TCATCACCTGCCTCATGAAGGACCCGCTGTTCAAGCACGTGTTCCGGCTCGACGGCTTGATCACCACGGTGGATGCGGTGCACGGGGAAGGCCAGCTGGACGATCACGTGGAGGCCGTGCGCCAGGCGGCGGTGGCGGACCGCATCCTGGTCACCAAGATGGACCTCCTGGGTGACGCCGGTGCCGACCGTCTTCGGGAGCGGCTTCTTGGACTCAATCCGGGCGCCAGGATTCTCGAGGCGCGCTTCGGTCAGGTGGAGCCCGATCGCCTCTTCGATGCGGGAATGTTCGACGCCGACAACAAGACTGTGGACGTGCAGCGCTGGCTGAACGAAGAGGCTTACACCCATGGCCATGAGCATGACCACGGGGACGTCGATGTAAACCGCCACGACGCACACATCCGCTCGTTCTGCGTGCGCCTGGACGCACCCGTCGACTGGGGCGCTTTCAAAAACTGGTACGAGGAGCTCGCCGAGAAGAGAGGCGACTACATCCTGCGCGTGAAGGGCATCGTGAACATCCGGGGCGAGGACCAGCCCTTCGCGATCAACTGTGTGCAGTCCACCCAGCACGCGCCCGCCCGGCTGCCGGCCTGGCCGGATGCCGATCGGAGCTCCCGCATCGTGTTCATCACCCGGGATCTGGGATCGGAAGACATCGAGGCGAGCCTCGCGCTCTGCCTCGCCGGTGAAGGCGACGCGTCGGCGCCCGGATCGGCGCCGTCCACGGGAGGCGGCCGCTGGCTCAACGATGGCGAGCTGAGCCGCCTGTTCGCGGCACTGAACGACGTCGAGGATACCCAGGTGGCCAATGCCCTGCGCCTGATGCTGCTGACCGGCGTTGCCGTACCGGAGCTCTACGGGGCGCGTTGGGAAGAGTTCGATCTCGCCCGTGAGGTGTGGTTGAAGCCCCAGGCGTCGAAACCGGGTACCTGGGTGAAGCCGAGGCCCCGGCGCATCGCTCTCGGTCCGGCAGCGCTCGTACTCCTCGGCGGCATGCGATCCGGCGAGCCCGAGGCCGAGAACCTGTTCACGCTGGGCGCCGAGGCTGACGGCCGGGTGACCGCCGTGTGGGACGAGGCGACCGCGGCGGCGCGCATCGAGCACGCCGATCTCGATCGGGTGCGGCCAGTGCTCGCAAGCGGCGTCTTCAAGGGTTTGAACGAGCCGCTCCTCGAGAAGCTTCTCGGGGTTCCGCCATCGGCCCGGCGCGCGGCCGGCTGAGCCGAGTTCCAGAGACCTCTCATGACGAAAGTATTCGAAGTCACCATCGTCGATGCGGACAGCGATCGCAGATCCCGCAGCGCGAAGGTCGAGGATGGGGCCACGCTTCTCGACGCCGCACGGGCGGCGGGTGCCGAAATCGAGGCGACTTGTGGTGAGCGAGGCCGGTGTCGCAGCTGCCGGGTGAAGGTCCTCCGCGGCGACGTACCCCCGCCGACCATGCAGGATACGGTACAGCTCGGACACGATGCAGTGCACGAGCACTTTCGACTCTCCTGCCAGACGCGCGTCATCGACGATTGCGAGGTGATGTCGGTTCCCGACAAGTCGGAGGTCGGACATCAGATTCTCGCCTCCAATGCCGGCGTGGACGCCGCGGCCATGGAGCTGGACTCCGGCGTCACGAAGCATGTCATCACCGCCAAGGCGCCGGTGGAGGAACACCACCAGACATCGGACGTCGAGGAGATTCTGGCCGCTCTTCCGTCGGACGTCGCCCCCGACGTTCCCCTCGACGTC
>CBDTYP010000516.1:0-1736 GCA_965364645.1 uncultured Gammaproteobacteria bacterium
GATTACGTCCGGCCGCGGTCAGTTCTCCATGGAATTCTCCCACTACGCGGACTGCCCCGCGAGCGTAGCGGAGAAAGTGATCGCCGAGGTCCAGGAACGCAAAGAAGCCGCCTGAGAAATCGGGGTCAGAGAAATCGGGGTCAGAGACGCATTACTGCAAAAAGCGTCTCTGACCCCAATTAATCCTGCTCAGCGCGTAGATTCCACAACGTACTGTCTTCGTCCCGAGTCACCATGTCGCAGGTGATGACCTCTCCTGCGGCGACGGCGCGGGTCAGTTTTCTCTCCACCGCCATGTAGTAAGGCAGCGGGTTGTTACCGGCCGCCTTCGCCGGTTCCACCAGCATGGGTTCCAGTCCCGCGACTTCGTGGTGGTGATGATCCGTTATCGTCAAAGTCTCACCCGCCGCGAAGTCCCGGGATGCACGGGCCACGAGATCGCAGCGATGGGCGACGTCGTCGCCGCCGGTTGACTGCCCCAGCAGCACCGCCGACAGGATCGAGATGGGCGCTTCCACACCGAGAAGATGCTGAGGGTTGTAGAGCAGCGCGTAGCCGGTATCGCCACTCACTGGTATCCCCTTCTCCGCCAGGGTGCGCCAGGTATCCCTGTCGTCGCAGACGACGACGATAAACACACCGCCCGCAAAGCTCGTCTCGTCCGGCCGCCGCAGACAGTTGAACACATCAATGCCGCCTCGCTCCGAGAGCAACCCGCCGTCGCTCCGCGGGCAGAGAATCTCGGGCACCTCGACCGTGCGCGCCACCGGCACGTGAAAGGCAGGAGTGTCCGGCTTCAGTCTGCTTGCGTTCGCCACGAGGCCCATCTCGCAGAGATCCGGCACGGTACGCTGGGGGAGCGCGGCCAGCGCCTCGCCCCGTTCCCTGACGGTAAGCAGGTGATCGTCCGGGTCGAGGTTCCACAAGTTGGAGAACCCGGGGACCGGGATCGTTCTGTCCCGCCAGGTCACCGTTTCCGTACCCGGGTCGAAGACGAAGTCGTACTCGCTGGACTTGCCCGCGGCCACCACGTCGAGACCCAGTGTGCGGGCCCAGGACAGCAGCCCCAGCAGCAGGCTCGGCTGATCGCCGTCCACCGGCGTATGGACGAGGCCCGCCCGCCGGGCGCGGGCGGCCAGGAGCGGGCCGACCACGATCTCCGCCTCCTTGGTCGCCATCGCCACATGCTTCCCGCTGGCCAGCGCCGCCGCCGCGTTGCCGGCTCCGGCCTCGGGATTACCGGTGGCCTCGACGACGATGTCCACGTCGAGCTCCACGACCAGCGCGCTGTCCTCGAGGAGCACCCGGCGGCCGCGCTGCAGCGCATCGCGCGCCGAGGCCGGGGAATCACAGACGGCGATCGCGTCCTCGGGGATGCGGGCCCGGCGGCAAGCTTCCCGCGCCGATTGCAGATCTCGATCGCACAGGACGCAGACATCGAGATTGTCGATGCCCCGGGACTGGGCGACCAGCGTGCGGCCGAACTCGCCAGCACCTATGAGCGCGGCGCGGACCACTCGATCGCCTCGAGAGAGCAGGGCGTGATAATTCATGGGCTGCTGGTATTCTTCGATACCGGGTCAACGATCACAGCTTCGGAGACTACAACATCGACCCAGGGGAGTTCAGCCCATGACATTGCGGGAGCGAATCGGCATCGATCTGGGCCGGAAGTTGCCGGTCGAAGAGGGTATCGCGTGGGCGGGGGAGAATGACGTCCGCTACGTGGACGCGCA
>CBDTYP010000517.1:0-1727 GCA_965364645.1 uncultured Gammaproteobacteria bacterium
TGTCGTCAAGCACCTGGTCGAGGACGAGCCCCCCAGCAACAAGGAAGAACTGAATTGAACATCACGACAAGAGAAGTCGACACGGTGACCGTCGTCCACTTCGAGGGCAACCTGGACACGAACACGGCTCCCGAGGCAGAGCAGCGGTTCAACGACCTGATCTCCGGCGGAGCGAGCAAGGTCGTCGTGGATTTCGGAGCGCTGAACTACATCAGCAGCGCGGGGCTACGCGTGCTACTGGCCACGGCCAAGAAGCTGGGCGCCGGAGGTGGCAAGCTGCGCCTCCACGGCCTCAACGAGACGGTGCGTGAGGTCTTCGACATGAGCGGATTCAGCACCATTCTGCAGGTGTTCGAGGGCGAGGACGAGGCGATGGCGGGCTTCTAGCCTTGCGGGCTCGAGGAAGCGTGAAGGGCATCATCCGCGAGAATTCGAGATCCCGTGGCCTGTGGGACGTCTTCGTCCTCTCCATGGTTCTCGCGAGTTGTGCCCTCGTACCGTTCCAGATCGCCTTCGTGCACGAGGTGCGGCTCGGCGGTTCGGTCGCCGTGTACCTCATCGACCTCGTGTTCCTGGCGGACATCCTCCTCAACCGCCGCACGAGCCACCACCACCTCGGCAGCGAGGTGACCGACCGCAGGCGGGTGTCCCGGCACTATGCCCGCACTCTGCTTCCCTGGGACGTGGTCGGCACGGTGCCGCTGGACCTCCTCCTGCTACCTTGGGCAGGGGAGTCGGTACTGGGCGTTTCGATCCTCCTATTTGCCCGGCTGAACCGCCTCGTTCGAGTCGTACGGATGGTGGCCATCTTCCGTCGCTGGGAGCGAGCCAGCTGGACGAACTCGGCCCAGCTCCGCATCGGGAAGCTGGTCCTCTCCATCCTCCTGCTCTTGCACTGGGTGGCCTGCGCGTGGTTCTTCATTCCCTACAGCGAGGGCTTCCCGACACAGTCCTGGGTGGCCTCTCAGGGGGTCGACTCGGCCGAGCGCTTCACGCAGTACGTTCGCTCGCTGTACTGGGTGGTCGTCACCACGACCACCGTCGGGTACGGGGACATCACGCCGAACCGAGACGTCGAGTACGTCTTCACGCTGGTCGTCATGTTCCTGGGCGCGTCGCTGTACGCCTTGATCATCGGCAACATCGCTTCACTCGTGAGCAACCTGGACTCCGCCAAGGCGGCATTCTGGGGGCGCGCGGAAGCGGCGAACGCCTACCTGCGTTCTCGCCGTGTCTCCGCGGAGCTCAACGAAAGCGTCCGCGGCTACTACGACTACATCTGGTCCAGATTCCGCGGGATGAACGAGAAGACGCTCTTCGCGGATCTTCCTGCACCCATTCGCCTCGAGATCCTGGTTCACCTGACGAAGGAGCTGATCGATCACGTCCCGCTGTTCCAGCACTGCGACGCCGTGCTCCGCAACCGGCTTCTCCTGGCGCTCGAGCCGCAGATCTACGCCCCCGGAAGCATGCTCGTTCGTGTCGGCGAGATCGGCGACGGGATCTACTTCATCAGCCGGGGAGAGCTCGAGATCCTGTCCGCGGATCAGGCGAAGTGCTACGGCCAGCTGAGTGATGGCGAGTACTTCGGCGAACTCTCGCTCCTCCTGGGCGAACGGCGGAGCGCGTGCGTGCGAGCCAAGGGTTACTGCGACGTGTTCCGGCTCCCGAAGCGCGAGTTCGAGCGAGTCAAGGACGAGTACTCCGAGTTCCGCGAGGTCCTGAAG
>CBDTYP010000518.1:0-1721 GCA_965364645.1 uncultured Gammaproteobacteria bacterium
GCCTAAGCGCTTGTAATCCAGGCAAGTTTCGTTCCTGGCATGGCGCTTGCTTCTTTTCCCGTGAATCCAGAACAACGATCACGGCGAGAGAACATGGGGAATTTAACGCATCCGCTCTACAGCACCTGGCTGAACATGGTGCGGCGCTGCCACGACGACGGGAGCCCCGGATACGAGTGGTACGGCGCCCGCGGCATCAAGGTCTGCCGGCGCTGGCTGGTATCCTTCGAGACATTCGTGCAGGACGTTGGCGACCGACCGCCGGCGCACATGCTCGAGCGCCTGGACCCCTACGGTGACTACACGCCGGGCAATTGCCACTGGGTGGCGCTTCGCAAGCGGCCCCGCAAGGACCCGTTCGCGGCCCTCGAGGTCAGCTAGCAGAGCCTTCAGCCCAGCTCCGTCTGCAGGAGCTCGATGAACTTGTCACCGTTGATGTGGTAGTCGTTGTACGCGACGGTGCCGCCGGGCTCGATGACGATAATCCAGGGCGTGCCGCCGGTGCGATAGTTGAGCATCGTGGTCGGGAGGCGCTCGCCATCCGGCGATCCGGGATCGTGGCCCATGGGAATGGTCAGCTCGTAGCGCAACTGAAGCTCCCGCACGGCTTCTCGCGTATTGCTCCCGAAACCCTCGAAGACCGTCTGCACGGCCGCCACCGAGACCCGGTCGTCGCCGTCGAATGCGTCCGCAACCTTCTTCAACGTCGGGAACCCGTGCTTGTGGCAGCCGGGACACCAGTTCTGGAAGCACTTGAGGAAGATCCACTTCCCCCGGGCCGCGCCGATGGAATAGGTGGTGGGCTCGCCGTTCCGATCCAGCCAGTAGTCGACCTCGAGCTCCGGCGCCCTGCGGTCGAGGATGCCGTACTCGAAGCCCCGGGCCGCCCCGGCGGTCGCCAGACCCAGGCCGGCCATCGAAAGGGCCGCCGCTGCGCCGAGGAAGCTCCGGCGGCGAACGGGTGTGACATCCGGACGACGGGTACTCATGTGTTCATTGACCGTCGCGGCGACCAAAAGGTTTCACGGCGCTCAAGGATAGCCCTAGTTGATGAAGTAACGGTGGGTCCCCGGGTACTGGGAGACCGTGCCCGGGCCGAAGGCGATGACGCGATCACCACGGAGGATGACGTGGAAGTCCTTGCCATAACGAAGCGCCGTGTAGTCTCCCGAGCTCTCCACCTCGTCGGGCTTCCCCTGGACCTGCTCCACCTGTTCCCGGGTCATGCCGGTGTCGAGCTGGGCGAGATGGATCGCCTCGGACGCGCAACCGGAGAGCAGACCCGCGAGGACGAGAAGATAGTGCTTCGAGAAACGCCCCATGAATAATCGTCCTCGCGACGCTATTGAAACCGGGGCACGGCATCGAATGCGATGCAGATCCGTTGCTCCGCCGATTCGAAGGGAATCGTCTGGTGATAGAAGTATGACGGGAACAGCACCAGCATTCCCTCCTCCGGGCGTATGGTCCTGACTCGTGGTTCCAACGATCCCGTCAGCTCCGGGAGCGGCCGCCCGAACTCTATCCAGCCGTCCTGATCCTCCGACGCCGAGTGCATGGTCCCGGGCAACGCGACATAGTAGACGCCGCTGACCCAGCCGTCCGGGTGCAGGTGAGCGAGCTGATGACCCTGGGTATCCATCACCACCGACCACATCATGTACTTGAATTCGTCGGGCCGATGGGCGAGATAGGGGTGGCTCGAGTCCACCGGCAACGCC
>CBDTYP010000519.1:0-1706 GCA_965364645.1 uncultured Gammaproteobacteria bacterium
CGGGGCATGGCGTGGACCTCTTCCCGGCGGGTGGATGCGGAGAAGCTCTTCATCCGCGTGAACCACCAGTGCCTGCCGAACCTGAGCTTTCACTCTTATCTCTTCGAGGACGGGACGGAGAAGAAGTACTTCACCCGGCTCCACATGATCCGCTGGACGGTGCCCGTCGACGACACGAACAGCATAATGTTCGGGTGGCGGGTCATCGGTTCGAACATCGACCCCCGTGACATCGGCAAGAAGCACATGGTGGGCTTCGAGAGCATGGACTTCCTCGAGGGGCAGGTCGGCATGCGCCGGCCCGAGCGCGAAGCCTACGGCCAGGGTGAGCTGCCGCCGATCCCGAAGCATCACAGGGAGCGCCCGTGCTACAAGGATGCCCAGTATGCTCCCGGCGACTACGAGGCCATCTGCAGCCAACGCCCCATCGCGGTCCACGCCCTCGAGAATCCCATGAAGGTGGACGCCGGCGTGTACATGTTCCGCAAGCTGCTGCGCGATGCGGTTCGCGGAGAGAACCCCGGCGCGTCCGCCGCCGCGTGGCGCGAATGGCTCCAGACCAGCCCTATCAACAGTTACTGCTCGGGCAACGTGCTGGAGATTCCGCAGGCGCCGACCCAGGAAGCGGAGATCGAGCGGCGCCGGATCGCGGCTCAGCAGGTGATCAGCGCGACGACCGAGAGCGACGCCCTCGAGGGCGAGGAACGCGCCGCCTTCATGAGGCAGAAACTCCTCGACATCCAGAACGACTTTCGGTGACAGCCTCGGGCTCGAGCCCGTGTTGCGAGGAAGGTCCTGACCGGTGACGAGTGAAGCGAAGTACCCTGAGCAGTCCATGCGGCTGCTCGTGAAGCAGGTTCGCTTCGAGGCGAACGGCATCAACTCGTACATGGTCGTGGATCCGGCCGGCGGCGAGCTGCCCCCGTTCACGGCAGGCGCGCACCTCGACATGTTCTTCCGCGACGGGCGTGTCCGCCAGTACTCCATCTGCAGTGACCCGGCGGACCGCAAACGGTACAAGTTCGCGGTTCTGCGCATCCCGCCCCCGAAAGGCAGGGGCGGCTCCCAGGCGGTGTTCGACCGCGTGCACGTCGGCCGCACCATCGCGCTAGGCGAACCCCGGAACATGTTCCCGCTGAACGAGGAGGCAGAGAGGCACCTGCTGATCGCGGGGGGAATCGGCATCACGCCGATCATGGCGATGCTGACGCGGCTGCAGTCCATCGGCGCGGACTTCAAGGTCGTCTATTGCACACGCTCGCCGGAGCACACTGCGTTCATGGAAGAGCTGGCGCCCCTCGCAGAGGACGGGAGGGTCGTCTACCACCACGACGGCGGAAACCTCGACAATGCGCTGGACATCGAAGCCCTGCTCCGCGAGTACCGGCATGGCACCCACCTGTACTACTGCGGTCCCGCGGGCATGATGAGCGCGGTGAAGACGGCATCCGCACACTGGCCGGAGGGAAGCGTGCACCACGAGTACTTCGCAGGACCGGCCCTGCCTCCGCCCGCACCTCCGGGCACCGAGCATGCGGAGGACGCGGTCGGCGTCGGATTCCAGGTCAAGATCGCCAGCACGGGCGCCGTGTACGACGTGCCCAACGACAAGTCCATCGTGAAGGTGCTCGAAGAGAACGGCGTCCCGATATCGATCTCCTGCAACTCAGGGCTGTGCGCGACATGCAAGACGCGCTATCTCGAGG
>CBDTYP010000520.1:0-1704 GCA_965364645.1 uncultured Gammaproteobacteria bacterium
CTCGCCGCCGAGCTCGAGCAGCTCGAGAGAGATCGCGAGTTCCTGAACGTCTGCAACATCGGCAGTGAGTCCATGGCCAAGGAGGATCAGGAGCGGGTCGAGCGCATCGGCGGCTACGAGTGGGTCAACAACGAGGGCGAGACGGCGAGCTTCCTCAGCGACGAAGAAATTTACAACCTGAACATCAAGAAGGGCACGCTGACTCCCGAGGAGCGCGAGATCATCAATCACCACATCGTCGCCACGATCAAGATGCTCGAGTCGCTGCCTTACCCGAAGCACCTGCGCCGGGTGCCGGAGTTCGCCTGCGGTCACCACGAGAAGATGGACGGCTCGGGCTATCCCCGCGGGCTGACCCGGGAGGAGATGTCGGTGCAGGCGCGCGTGATGGGGATCGCGGATATCTTCGAGGCGCTGACGGCAGACGACCGGCCCTACAAGCCGGCGATGCCGATCTCCGAGGCGCTGCAGGTCCTAGGCCGCATGAAGATGAACAATCACATCGACCCGGATCTCTTCGACGTGTTCATCCGCAAGAAGGTGTATCTGCGCTATGCCCAGCAGTTCCTGGAGCCTCGGCAGATCGATCATGTGGACGTGAGCAAGATTCCCGGCTACGAGACCCTGGCCGACGAGATCCAGAGAAAGACGGCTTCCATGGGGGGAAGTTAGCTGCCGGACGCCGATCAGGCCCTCGACGCCCTTGCACGTTCCGCCGTCAGGGACCTTCACAGCATACGTGACTTCATCCGTTGGGGCGCCAGCCGCTTCGCCGAGGCCGAGCTGTTCTACGGCCACGGTACCGACAACGCGGTGGACGAAGCCATGGCGCTCACCCTGCACGCCCTGAGCCTCGAGCCGGATCTTCCCCGGGAGCTGCTGTCGGCCAACATCACCGCGGAGGAGAAGGAGCGCATCCTCCAGCTCTTCACGCGGCGCATCACCCAGCGGATCCCGGCGGCCTATCTCACCGGCTGCGCGTGGTTCGCGGGACTCCGTATTCGTGTCGACGATCGCGTGCTGGTGCCCCGTTCACCTATCGCGGAGCTCATCGAGTCGGGCTTCGAGCCCTGGACGGATGCGGAGCGCGTTGGTCGGGTGCTCGACGTGGGCACGGGCAGCGGCTGCATCGCCGTCGCCTGCGCCGCCCACCTGCCGGACACGCGGGTGGATGCCGTCGACGTCTCCGCCGACGCCCTCGAGGTCGCGCGGATCAACGTCGCGGAGCACGGACTCGAGGATCGCGTGCGGGTCTTTCTCTCGGACGGTCTCGAGGGCGCCGACGGCACCTACGACGTCATCGTCAGCAATCCCCCCTACGTGGACAGCCACGACATGGACTCCCTGCCCGACGAGTTCCGCCACGAGCCGGCCATGGGACTCGCCGGCGGCGACGACGGTCTCGACATCGTCGCGGGACTGCTGGAGCGGGGCAAGGCGCACCTGAACGATGGCGGCATCCTGGTCGTCGAGGTAGGCGCCAGCCGTCCGGCGCTGGAGGCGCGCTACCCCCGCTTGCCCTTCGCGTGGCCCGAGTTCGAACGGGGCGGCGACAACGTCTTCGTCCTTCGCGTGGAGGATCTGTAGGTTACAATCCCCTTCCATGGGCGGTAACTCCTTCGGCAAGCTCTTCACGGTGACTTCCTTCGGTGAGAGTCATGGGGCCGCCATCGGCTGCGTGGTCGATGGTTGCCCCCCGGGCAT
>CBDTYP010000521.1:0-1699 GCA_965364645.1 uncultured Gammaproteobacteria bacterium
GTGCTGCCGCTGGACGCGGGCAGGCCCGTCGCGGCGATCGCGAGCTAGACCCTATGGAGCGACCGGCTCCGTCGTAGCCTCGTGTTGTCAGTGACACACGGGGGCGACGGACGCCCCTTTTTTCGCGGGTTGCCGTCCGGAGACGGCAGAGCCGCATACGAGGAGCCGGTCATGTCCGAGGGTACCACCTTCATCGGTCTCGACGTTCACAAGCGTTCCATCGCCGTTGCAGCGCGGCAGGGCAGCGAGGTGTGCGAGGAGCAGCTTCCGAACGAGCGTGCCGTGGTCTCGCGCTGGGCGCAGCGCTGGAAGCGCAAGAGCCAGGGACGGCTGGTGTGCGCCTATGAAGCCGGGGCCTGCGGCTACGCGCTCCAGCGCCAGCTCGAGGGCGTGGGCATCGAGTGTCAGGTGGTCGCCCCAAGCTTGGTGCCACGCAAGCCCGGTGAGCGGATCAAGACCGACCGGCGCGACGCTCGCAAGCTGGCGGAGTACCTCCAGGGCGGGCACCTGACCGAGGTCCATCCGCCCACGCCGGCGCAAGAGGCGGCACGCGATCTGTGTCGTGCTCGCGAGGACGCCCAGCAAGACCGCATGCGATGTCGTCACCGCCTGTCGAAGTTCGTGCTCCGTCGCGGGATCGTTTACACCCCGGGGCGCAAGCACTGGACCGCGGCGCATCAGGCCTGGCTTGCGAAGCTCTCGTTCCATGAGCCGGCCGAGCAGATCGTGTTCGAGGACTACCGTCTCGCGGTGGCCCAGCTCGATGCCCGCATCGAGGCGCTGGACCGCCAGATCGAGGCCCTGGCACAGACGCCGCCCTACCGGGCGGCCGTGGGGGCGCTGCGCTGCTTCCGCGGCATCGACACGCGCACGGCCTTCGGTCTGGTCACCGAGCTGCACAGCATCGAGCACTTCGACCGTCCCAGCCGTCTGATGGCCTTCGTGGGCCTGGTGCCCAGCGAGGCCTCGAGCGGAGAACGGCAACGGCGCGGTGCGATCACGAAGGCGGGCAACGGTCACGCGCGCAAGCTGCTCATCGAAGCGGCTTGGCACGCGAGGCACCGCCCCGCCATCCCCGCCGCTTTGCGCAAGCGCCGCGAGGGCCAGCCGCCCGAGATCGTCGCGATGGCCGACGTCGCGCAGCAACGACTCCACCGCCGCTACTGGCGGCTCGTGCAACGAGGCAAGCCCACGACGGTCGCGGCGACCGCCGTGGCCCGTGAGCTCGCCGGCTTCGTGTGGGCGGCACTCCGAGCGGTGGCCTAGAACGATGAGCGAGGGGCGTGGCCGATTCCGGGACGACTCCGGAGCAAGCGCGACGCTCCTATGCGCAGGACAGGATCCGATGCGCGCGACTAGACGACGCACTTCCACGACGGAGCACGGTCATGCGGTCCCGATCCGCGGATATCAGAGTGACCCGTGGTCGAACGAGCGTCCCGGTCGCAGCGCCCCTCGCTCTCCACCGCCTCGGAGGCCATCATCGAGGGTTGACAAAGGTCGCTCCATATCAGGAGCCTGACCCAAGACTCCACGCGACGCGGGGACGCCGATGCATCGCACCTGGCTGCGTTGCGAAAGCTCGCCGTAGAGGCACTACGGCTTCGCTTCCGCGCCTGGCCAGCCGCGCGCCTCGACGCCCACGCTTCCCACGGGAGTCTTGGGTCACGCTCCTGGGGCGCGCGGCGGTTGGGTATGC
>CBDTYP010000522.1:0-1698 GCA_965364645.1 uncultured Gammaproteobacteria bacterium
GGCGGCGCGACTCCATCCAGCGGCGGCCGGTCGCCTGATCCGGTGCTCTCGGTGGGCTGTGCATGGCTCTCCCCCTACGTGAAGCGCAGGCCGGCGTAGATCTTCCGCTGGCCGTGTAGCTTGACTGCCCCGTATCGTACCGCATCTATCCTGTCTGAAAGAAGTGCGTCGCCCCCAACCTTCCTCCCCTCCCAATGCTTCAGCGCGTCGATGGTCTGCACCGCCCTTGCATGCACCTTCAAGTCGCCGCGCAGGCAGGCATAGTTCACGAGCCGCACCCCATAGGACCTCGAGCCCTGGCCTTTGTAGGGAAACACGATCCGAAACGGCGGCCGGCTCCGCCTGGCGATGCGCTGGAATGCGGCTTCCAGCTCGCGATTAATGTGCACCCCGGTATGGCCGCTCACGTTGACATCGCCCACACCTAGCGCGACCTCGGCCAGCGTGAACCCGTGGCGGCCGAGCATGCGGTCCACCGCCTGCGCGACATCCTCCGGCGTCACCGCGGACGGTGAGAGCCACTCATCCACGATGCAGGTCTGCCCCGTGCGCCGTTGCGCCCAGAGCAGTGCAACCGTCTTGCCGGCTAGGATCCCGTGGTCGAAGGATAGGGCCAGGTCGACTTCCCCGGTGGGATCATCGGTGATCACGCAATCGTCGGTGAAGCCGGAGATCATCCGGTTATCGCTCACTCCCTCCCAAGCGCCTTCAATCCGCTGACTATATTGCCAGGGGCTCGCCTTCATGTTTTCGATGTGCTCTTCGACCTGCTCGGCGCTGTACCAAGGGCACGTCTCGCGAGAGAAGGGCGCCACGATCTGCATCCACGGTGATCCGTCCGCTTCGACCATCTCCCGCAGCCATTGACACGGGCGGTCGACTGGAGTGAGGAGCAGGATCATCCGACCGCGTAAAGAGCCCAGTCTAGCCAAATTCTCCTGGAAGATATTCCGTTTTGGCGTTTCGTCTACGCATATTAAGTCGCATTCATCGCCGGCATGTGTTTGGGGGTCATCCTCCATTGACTTGAGCTGGATGCTCGATCCGTTGGCGAACAGGATCGTGTTCTGGTTCCACCCGCGTCCGTCGTACCAGCTCCGCTCCGACAGGTGGCCCGCGGCAAACTCCGCGATGTACCGCCCGATCACCTGCGAGACCTGCGCGCGGTTTGGCCCGACCACTCGGATCCGCGCCGGCCTTCCGAGCTGATCGGGCAGCTCGATCGCCTCTCGGACGCACACCCAGGCCGCGTGGCGGGACTTCCCCACCCGGTTCGCAGCGCGACAACAGATCAGCCGGTTGGAGCGGTCTAGCAGCGGCGCGAACGACTGCGACGGGACGAAGCTCGCCAGCGGGCGCGAGCGGGCGGCCTCGAGGATGGCGGCGATCTCCGCGTTCAAGAAAAGACCCGATCCGCCGTGACACCGAGCAGCACGAGCGCCGGATAGGCGATCAGCCGTGTCGCGAGCTGGCCGACCATCCCCGTGTGGTCCACCGCGGCAGGGTCTACCGCGGCCACGACGACGAGCCACACCGACCCGACGATCACGGCGGCGTCACGCGGGTGGATGTCGGTGAGCCACGCGACGAGACACGCGTCAATCATCGAGAGGACGAGCCACACGCCGAGCGCGAGCGCCATCCTGGGCGCCTGGCTCACTCCCCCCACCACACCGCGACCCGCGCGTCTGCCTTCGC
>CBDTYP010000523.1:0-1695 GCA_965364645.1 uncultured Gammaproteobacteria bacterium
CAAGGGATCCCAATCATTTTCTCGAAGGTCGCCCACTCCACCTCGACATCGCGCAGCACGCGGGCGCGGATCTTCGCCATCGCGGCGGCCCGTCGGCGGGCGATGGTCTTCGCGGTCTCGATCGGTGACCCCGGGATGATCCTGCGCTCGGTGACCTCCTCGATGGTGCGGCCGTCGATGCACTGCGACCAGAGCTCCGGCCAGTCCATGACGGCTAGGTCACCCTTTCCGGGGAGACCCACCGCCCGCGCGAGGGCATCGGCCGTGACCCCGGAGAAGCTCCCGGCGGGCTGGACGGCGCGCTGCATGTTGTCGTGGATGCGGTCGGAGTACCGGTATGTGGGGATGAGATCACGCAAGTGCGAGAGGCCGTGCCGCATCGACGCGAGCCGCAACAACGGCAGGTCGAAGGCGGCGCAGTTGTGGCCCACGAACATGATCTCACCGTCGATGCCCTGGAGCCTCGACTCTAGCCGCGACACGATCCCCCGCTCGTCGTCCCAACTAGCCCACACTTCCGGCGGCTCGTCATCCACGATCAGCCCGATCGCAATGATCCGCGCCGTCGCCAGTCCCAGCGCCCCACCCGCCCAGGCGATCCGCTGGTTACCAGGGCACGCCGCCCACTCGGCGCGTGTGTCTTCCGTGCGCTTCGGGTTCTTCTTTGACGTGCGCGCGAGCTGCTCCATGGCCGAGGCATGCACGAGCGGCGGGCGCGTCTCGAGGTCGATGCAGACGGGGATCATGCTCCCTCCTCTGTCGCTGCGGCGACTTCATCCGTGCGATCCTTCTCGGAAAGCCACTGGAGCAACGCCTTGCGCTGGCCGGCGTTCATCACCGACGGCCTCGGCCTTCCAATGCTCTCGCAGTAGGCGGCCACACGGCCGTAGTCGTGGCCGAGCTCGCCGATCCGCGCGCAGAAGGCACCCCGCTCGCGGTCGCTCCACTTCCTGACGGCCTCCATACGCTCGGCGTGCTCTTTGGCCTGGGTGACTTCGCGGGCTTCCTGCGCCTGGATGGCGCGGGTCACCTCATCGGCCGAGGCATACTCACTGCCTCCGAAACCCGCCGCGGCCAGTGCGCGGCCGATCGCGGAGCTCTCGCAGTTCTCCAGGGCGCTCGTCTGGTTGATCTTCGAGGCGGAGCGCACCTCCTCGGCGTGCCCGACCGCGACGAGCCGGCCGTCGGGTGACATAACCTCGGCCCGCATGACAACCCGCTCGTCGTCGATGGACACGATCTCGGTGAGGAGTCCCCACCCGTCGGCAATGCCGTACACGCGCCGGTAGTCGTTCACACGCTTGGAAACGGTATTATAGGACCGTCCCCGGATATTGATCACGCCATCGACCGGCATGGTCACCTCCCTGTCTGGTTCCGAGACTATATGCTGTTGGCGTGTTGCGCAACGTGACGCGGGCATAGTATGACCGCCAAGGCAGGGGGCGATGATGAGAGATCCGCTTGATCGGTATTACACGCCGTTCGCGCTGGCGCGGGCTTGTGTCGCGGCGTGGTGGGAGCATGCGCAGGTGTCGCACGCCTTCGAGCCTTCGCTCGGTGGTGGTGCCTTTGTGGAGGCGCTCCAGGCGCACGGGGTGACGGTCGCCGGGTGTGACGTGGACCCCGATGCGCTGGGCTTGCGTGCCGTGCATTCGAGCACGATCGGCGACTTCCTCCGGGTGTCTCCCGGGC
>CBDTYP010000524.1:0-1685 GCA_965364645.1 uncultured Gammaproteobacteria bacterium
AGGACTTGCAGGTCGAGTGGGTCGAGGGTGCGGCTGAACGGCTTCCATTCGAAGAGCAGACTTTCGATAGCGTTGTCAGTCAGTTCGCTATGATGTTCTTCGAAGATCCTGCTGTGGCGCTAAGGGAAATGCACCGCGTGGCAAAGAAGGGCGCTCGGGTCGCCGTTGCCGTTTGCGGCGACATCGAGAAGTCGCCGGGCTATGCCGCGTTTGCGAAGGTTCTCGACGATTTATTCGGGCGCGTAGTTGGGGACGCATTTCGGGCTCCGTTCGAACTTGGGGACCAAGCCCGCTTGCGCGAGGTCGCCTCCGCAGCCGGAATCCCGGATGCCCAATTGGCAACAAAAAGTCTGCCGGTCAGATTCGGGTCCATCAATGAGATGATATCTACCGAACGTGCTTGCGCCTGGACACTTGGCGGGCTTCTTTCCGATGCGCAATTCGCGCGGTTAAAGGATGCATGCGAGACGAGCATTAGGCCTTTTACGTTTGAAATGCCAGCCCTCATCCTAACCTTCCAGCGCCTCTGACCGCCACCGCTCCTTAGCAACCAGTGAAATGCTTTGGGTCAGGCCATTAGACGGTCGCACAACTGGCCGGCCTCAGTCCTGCTAAGCGGCCTCTGAGCAGTTGTTCGCTGCGATCTGACCAACTGTCCACTTCGGGCTGATTGTGTTGAAGAAGTCGCCGCAAAGGACGCGCGTAGATCGCGGTCGCGAGCGGTTTCGGCTGACGCTCAGGCTGCCGCCGGCGTCCCGGGGATCAGTTTCGCGAGTTTCCGGAGGTTCTGGGCGGTTGCTGCGAGGAGGAACTCGTCCCTGGCGCCGTTCGGTCCGCGGAGGCGCAGCCGGTCGAGCCGGAGGATGCGCTTGAGGTGGGCGAAGAGCATCTCGACCTTCTTCCTTCGTCGGCTGGCATCCACGTAGGCGTCAGTGCGTGCAATACGGCGCGCGGTATCGCGGGCCTCTTCGTGGACGTGGCGGGCGATCTTCCGTCTCGGCTGGTTGGGGCAGCAGCGTTCCTTGAGGGCGCAGGCCGCGCAGTCTGCCTGCCGGGCGTAGTATCTTCGGAAGCCGTCCTTGCTCACGCCGTCCCGGGGCCTCGTCATCTGGCGCCAGTACGTCTTCAAAGCCTTGCCACCCGGGCAGGCATACTCGTCGCGCTCCGGGTCGTAGCGGAACTCGGCATTGGAGAACGTGCCATCGTGGCGCTCGGACTTGTCGATGACGGGGATGTGCGGCTCGATCTCTTCTCCGACGAGCCAGCCCAGCATCTCGCCTGACCCGTAGGCCGTGTCTGCTGCAAGTCGCTTCGGGGTCAGGCCAAACCGGTCCCGCGTCCGCTCGATCATCGTTCGTGTGGACCCAACCTCCGCCGTACGGATCGCGCGGCTCGCCTCCACGTCCAGGATCACGCCGTGGTCCGTGTCGATCAGGTAGTTGTCCGAGTAGGCGAAGAACGCCGGTCCCTTCCGTGCGCCGGTCCACTGGCTGGCCGGGTCGGAGAAGGAGGTGAACTTCGGGTCGACCTCGCTTGCCGCCCCGAAGGCCGCATCGTCGAGCCCCTCGAGATACTCGCGCACGGCGCGGGGCGCAGCGGCCTGATCGATCCGCGCCGGGTCCCACTCCACCTTCGAGGCCGCATACTGCTTGTTGGCGTCCGCCCGGATCAGGCTGGCGTCCGAC
>CBDTYP010000525.1:0-1673 GCA_965364645.1 uncultured Gammaproteobacteria bacterium
GCGGCCCGAAGTCGATCTCGCCCGGAAGGATCCTGGCCATGCGCAGCGCTGTCGCGAGGTTGTCGACGTCGCTGTCGATGCTGCGGGCGACGCCCGGGTACTGGATCTTGAGCGCCAGCTCGCGCCCGTCCGTGGTCGTTGCGGTATGAACCTGCCCGATCGAGGCCGCGGCGATGGGCTCGAAGTCGAAGCTGCGGAAGTTGCCCTCCCAGCCCGATCCCCATGCCTCCCGGAGCACCCTGTGAAGCTGGCTCGAGGGCATTGCGTCCGCCGCGTCGCGCAGGTTGGCGAGCGCCAGCGCGGCCTCGGGCGGGAGGAAATCCTCGGACTCGAGCGAGAGGAGCTGGCCCAGCTTCATGGCCGCGCCGCGCATCGACGAGAGCGAGCCGGCCAGTCGACGCGCATTCGCAGCGGTCAGCAGGACGTGGCCACGGCTCACCTCGACCCGACCGAGGCGGCGGGCGCCTTCGGCCGCCGCCCCGAGTGCCATCCGACCGGCGAGCCAGCCGATCTTCGCGAGCCGCTCCGCCCGCCCGGACGGAACTCGGGAACGATCCATGATCCTGGATGCAGAGGCCATATGGGCGCGGCTCCTTTGGGTGGTGGGACGGCCCTCAGCCGACGAAGGCGTCGCCCTTCTTCCAGTCCGCCGCGCAGAGACCACCACTCCTCAGCGCCTGGACCGTTCGAAGCACCTCGGCGGGACTCCGGCCGGCACTCAGGTCATTGACGCTCAGGGATCGGATGACGCCCTGGTCGTCGACGATCGCCGTCGCCCGGTAGGCCACTCCCTGGTCCTCCTTGAGGACGTCGAAGGCGCGGCTCACAGCGTGGTTGGTGTCCGCAATCACGGGGTGGGTGATCTCGTCCGCGAAGATCTTCCGGTCCGCGAACCATGCCTTGTGGCTGAAGAACGAGTCGGTGCTGGCCCCGATGACCTCGACGCCTTCCGCCTGGAAGTCTCCGAGCATCGCCTGGAAGCCCCGGATCTCGGTCGGGCAGACGAACGTGAAGTCCAGCGGGTACCAGTAGAGGACGTACCACTTGCCACGGTATTTCGCGCTCGAGAGCTCGACCTCCTCACCTCCGTGATAGGCCGTGGTGCACCATTCCGGTGCCTGGTTTCCGATCCGTGCCATGTCATCTCTCCTTTCCTCGGTGATCCTGATGACGGTTGCCGTTCACCCGGCGACCTGCGCCTACGTCTGGATCTGGAGCAGCTCCCGGGGCTGCGACATTCCAGTCGCCAGTGCGTTGCGGTGCGTCGCAGGATGCGGCGTCCCCCACACGAAGACGGCGAGGACCAGGCCGCTGGCCCCGCTCGCGAGCTCGTAGAGGAGCTGGCGGCGGGCCTCGGCCCGCGTCGCCCGGGGCCGCGGGAGCGGTTCGGGGCTCGGTGATTTCCCCCTGGGGAACGGGCTCGTTTCAGCCGCCGAAGTCGCCATGAGTCCCAACGTAGGCCACGTGAGCAAATTGTCAAGATTTTATCTGTACATCTCTAGATTATTGTCCTAATCTCAGTTGCGAAACAGGTCCACAGGAGAATCCGATGACATCCCCGACCTACCTGATCCTTGGCGCGACGGGCGGCATGGGCCAGGCGCTGTGCGAGCGCCTTTCCAAGCGCGGCGCCTCGCTGCTGATCGGCGGCCGCGACCCTGTGCGTCTGGAGG
>CBDTYP010000526.1:0-1672 GCA_965364645.1 uncultured Gammaproteobacteria bacterium
CGATGATGTTGCTCGGCATCGCACTGGCGACATCCAGCTCGCTTCTGGTGGCGCCCGCGCAGAAGCGCATGACGAAGCGCCAGATCGTGATCGGCATGATGTGCATCATGGTCGTCGGCGCGTTGCTCTACGCGCTCGCGCCCCAACCGGTGTACTGCTACTTCTTGATCTTCGTGTACTACTTCGGTTTCGGGATTGCCTACCCGACCATCCTGGGGATCTTCTCGGCCAGCGTGGGCGACAACGAGCAGGGTTGGGTGATGGGTATTACGGTGGCTCTCTTCACGCTCGCCGCGGGGATTACATCGTTCCTCGGGGGAGAGCTCATGAGCATCGACATCCGCTCACCTTTCTTCGTCTCTTGTGCCGCGGCGGTGCTCGCGTTGGTGCTGCTCTACGCGACCTGGAATCGGCCGGAGGAGCTGCGGCGCATCACCCGCTAGGGGTTATTCGATAGCTACGAGGTCCAGTGGGTGTCGACTGAGGCGCTCGACGCCCGTCGCCGTGACCAGCACCGAGTGTCCCCAGCACATGGCGAGTCCGCTGTCGGAGTCCATCAGGATCATGTGGAGAAAGAACACGTTGCCGATCTGCATGGGCAGCGGGTTGCCCTCGTAGAACATGGGGAAGTCCACCCATATGGGGTTGAAGACCGCGCCCATGCCGTACCCGCAGGCGTTGAGACGCGCATGAGAGAATCCCCGGTCGTCGAATACGCGCGCGTGGGCATCGAACACATCGCCCATGGGTGCGCCCGGACGGATCGCGGCCTCGCAGGCCTCCAATGCCTCGACCGTGGCGGCGTGCATGCGCTTCTGTGTCTCGGAGGGTGGCCCGATGACGATCGTGCGCATCATGGCGGCGTGGTAGCGGCGGTAGGCGCCGGCCCATTCCAGGGTGAGTTGGTCCCTGGCGGAAAGGTTCCGCCGGCCGGATCGATAGCGGCACAGCAGCGCGGCCTGTGAAGAGCCGATGATGAACTCGTTGCCCGCGTAGTCTCCGCCGCCTCGAAACACCGCGCCCTGCATGGCGGCGAGAATGTCTCCCTCGAAGGCGCCGGCTCGGGTGCAGTCGAGCGCCGCGTTCAATGCGTCGTCGGCGAGGTTCGCCGCCTTGAGGTGGTACTCGACCTCGCGTTCGCTCTTGTCCCGGCGTAGCAGGCCGACGAGATCGGAGGCCTCGACGAGTGTCACGTTTCCCGATGCCGCCTTCTCCAGCAACTGCCAGTTCCAGGCGGTGAGCCCGACGGTGCGGGTCTCGACACCGATTCGCCCGCCTCCGAGTCCGAGCTCTCTCACCAGCACCATCAACTGCTCCGCGGGGTCGACGCCCTCGCGGTCCGCCCAGACGTGCAGGTGGTCGTCGGAGAGGGTCGACGTCTGCTGCGCCTGGCGCAGATCCGGCGCCCGGGTGAAGAGGTCGAGCGAGCCGTCCGCGCTCAGGATCAGGCACTGGAACATGGCGAAGCCGAAGGTATCGTAGCCGCACAGGTAGTAGTGGCTCTCGGGCGCGAAGAGCAGGATGCCATCGAGCCCGCGCTCGGCGAGTGCGTTCGTCGCGCGGTCCACCCGGGCGGCGAACTCGTCCCGGGAGAAGTGCAGAACGGCGCCGGTCATTCGTCGGCTTGCGGAGTGCCGAAACCACCCCCTCCCGGGGTGTGCATGACGATGGC
>CBDTYP010000527.1:0-1661 GCA_965364645.1 uncultured Gammaproteobacteria bacterium
TGAAGAACGGCAGCACCGCCACCGGCTCGTGGGCGACGAGCAGCTGCTCGGCGATGACCTTGGTGCCCTGATCGGCGATCACGATCGCCAACGCGAGCCAAAGCCAGCGCCGGCTGTCCTTGTGTACGTCCGTGTCAGACACCGAGCAGCTCCCGCGCGGTGGCCTCGTCGCGAATGATCTGCTCTCTCATCGTCTCGAGGGATTCGAATTTCTCCTCGTCCCTGAGCTTGTGCACGAACTCGACGCTCACGTGGCGGCCATAGATGTCGTCGTCGAAGTCGAGCAGATGGACTTCCAGCAGCTTCTCGCTGCCGTTGACCGTCGGCCGGGTGCCGAGATTCGCCGCCCCCACGAGTGGCGTCTCGGCGAGGCCGTGCACCCGGACGGCGAAGACTCCGGCGAGGGCCGTCGACAGGCGCCGCAGCGCCACATTGGCGGTGGGATAGCCGATCGTGCGCCCCAGCTGGCGGCCGCTCACGACGCGCCCCTGGATGCAGTAGGGCCGGCCGAGCAGCTCCGCCGCCTTCGCGAGCTCGCCGTCGAAGAGATCGTCGCGCACCCAGCTGCTGCTGACCCGCCGGCCGTCGATTTCGAAGGTCACGCAGCGCGTCACGCCGAAGCCGAGCCTTTGTCCGGCCTCCTCCAGCGCCGCGAAGGTGCCGCGGGCCCGGTGGCCGTAATGAAAGTCCTCCCCCACCACGACGTGGCGCACATCGAGGGCGGCCACCAGCACCTCGTCGACGAAGGCCTCGGGTGAGAGCTGGGAGAACGATTCGGTGAAGCGCGCGAGCACCACGCGATCCAGCGGCGTGTCGGCGAGGGCCTGGATCTTCTCCCGCAGGCGCGTGAGGCGGGCGGGGGCGTTGCCGCCGGAGAAGAATTCCCGGGGCTGGGGCTCGAAGGTCAGCGCGGTGGCCGGCACGCCTTCGGCTGCGGCGATCGCCGCGAGCTGCGCGAACACCGCCTGGTGGCCGCGGTGCACGCCATCGAAGTTACCGATGGTGAGCGCGCAGCCCCGGTGGCGCGGGCGCAGGTTGTGAAGACCGCGTATCAGCTCCATGAATCGGTGCCCTCTGACGGGCGCGCATTATACGGTGCCCTCAACCCGGGGAACCACCGTGGCTGCGCAGGTGCCGGGGACGGACCCCCGCGGCCGCCAGGCAGAGGCCGTATATGATGGCGCCCGCGACCACCAAGAGCGCGAGGCGCAGGATGCGGGTCGTCAGGTCGGCCTCGAACCACAGCTCCTCTGCCCCGCGCATATAGATAAGGAATAGCACCATCGCCGCGTTGGCGAGGGCGACTTTCACGACGAAGCCGCCCCAGCCCGGCCGCGGCCGGTGATGCCCGCCGAGACGCAGGCCCCGGTAGAGGAGCCCCGCGTTGATGAACGCCGCGAGCGACGTCGCCAGCGCGAGCCCCGCGTGGGCCAGGGGCACCACCAGCGCGAGATTCAAGATCAGGTTGGCAACGAGCGCGATGATACCCACCCGCACCGGGGTGCGCGTGTCCTGGCGGGCGAAGTACCCGGGCGCCAGCACCTTGATGAACATGAAGCCGACGAGACCCGTCGCGTAGGCCATGAGGCTGAGACTCGCCATGCGCACGTCGCCGGGTGAGAACGCGCCGTACTGGAAGAGCGTCGTCAGGATGGGCCCGG
>CBDTYP010000528.1:0-1661 GCA_965364645.1 uncultured Gammaproteobacteria bacterium
CCACGTTGAGCATTTCCCACGGCGACAGGAACTGCCCCTTCTTGATGTTTACCGGGCGGCCGCTCGAGGCAACACGCTGGATGAAGTTGGTCTGCCGGCACAGGAACGCGGGCGTCTGCAGCACGTCGACAACCGCCGCCACCTCGTCCAGCGGCGTGTCCTCGTGCACGTCGGTCAGCACCGGCACGCCGATAGTCTCGCGCACGTGGGCGAGGATCTTCAGGCCCTCGTCGATTCCCGGGCCCCGGAAGCTCTCGTGGGAACTCCGGTTCGCCTTGTCGAAGGAGGACTTGTAGATGAAGGGGATGCCGAGCTCGGCGGTCATCTCTTTCAGACGACCGGCGGTCTCCTCGGCGAGCGCCGGAGACTCGATCACGCAGGGACCGGCGATGACGAACAGGGGCCGGTGAAGCCCGACCTCGAAGTCACACAGCTTCATGCGTCGGCGATCGCCACCTCGGCGACCTTCCTGGCGCGCTCCACCTCTTCATGATACGCGCTCGCCGCCTCGACGAAGCCGCGGAAAAGCGGATGACCATCCCGGGGCGTGGACGTGAACTCCGGGTGAAACTGGCAGCCGATGAAGAACGGGTGATCGGGGATCTCCACCACCTCGACGAGATTGCCGTCGATGGTCTTGCCGGCGATGAGAAGGCCCGCGTCCTGCAGTGGATCCATGTAGGTATTGTTGAACTCGTAACGGTGGCGGTGGCGCTCGTTGATGATGTCGGTCCCGTAGACCGCGCGGCCCCGCGACTCGCGCCGCAGCCGGCACTTCTGCGCCCCCAGGCGCATGGTGCCGCCCAGATCCGAATCCTCGCCACGCTGCTCGATCATGCCGCCCTGGTTCACCCACTCCGTGATGAGCGCGATCACCGGATGGGGCGTCTCGCGGTTGAACTCCGTCGAGTCGGCGTCTTTCAGTCCCGCCTTGTGCCGGGCGTACTCGATGACGGCCACCTGCATGCCGAGACAGATGCCGAGATAGGGGACGCGGTTCTCCCGCGCGAAACGCGCCGCCAGGATCTTGCCCTCGATGCCGCGCTTGCCGAAGCCGCCGGGCACCAGGATCGCATCCATGCCCTCGAGGCACTCCGTTCCGGTCTCCTCGATATCCTCGGAATCCACGTAGTGGATATCCACCCGGGTGCGGGTCTGGATGCCCGCGTGGCTCAGCGCCTCGCTCAAGGACTTGTAGGACTCCGTGAGATCGACGTACTTGCCGACCATGGCGATGTCTATGGACTGGGTCGGATTCTCCTGTCCCTCGACCACGGCGACCCACTCCGAGAGGTCGATGTCCTGAGCGTCCAGATCGAGCTTCTCCACCACGAGATCGTCGAGGCCCTGCTGGTGATAGAGCTGCGGGATCTTGTAAATACTGTCGGAGTCGACCGCGGAGATGACGGCGCGCTCCGGCACGTTGGTGAAGAGCGCGATCTTCCTGCGCTCGTTCTCGGGCAGGGGCTGCTCGCAGCGGCAGAGCAGGATGTCGGGCTGGATGCCGATGGAGCGCAGCTCCTTCACGGAATGCTGGGTGGGCTTGGTCTTGATCTCCCCGGCCGCGGGCAGATAGGGCACGAGGGTCAGGTGGATGAACAGCGATGCCCGATCGCCGACCTCGATGCGCATCTGGCGGATGGTCTCGAGGAAAGGCAGGG
>CBDTYP010000529.1:0-1649 GCA_965364645.1 uncultured Gammaproteobacteria bacterium
GCGCGACACCTGGCTCGAGGAGTGGCTCGACCAGGAAGACCTGAACCTCGAGCTGACCGCGGTCTGCGATCTGTTCGACGTACGGGCCGAAAGGGCCATCGCGGCATCCACGCAGCCGATCCGCCCCGGAGGAGATACGCGTCAGCTGAAGCCGGCGAAGCGCTACCGCCACTTCGAGGAGCTGTGCAGCGCCCCGGACGTGGACGCCGTGATCATCGCGACTCCGGATCACTGGCATTCGCGCATCACGGTGGCGGCCGCGCAGGCGGGCAAGCACGTGTACTGCGAGAAGTGCATGACCCGCACCGAGGAAGAGGTGTGGCCGATGGCGGACGCGGTGAAGAGCGCGGGGATCGTGTTCCAGCTCGGACACCAGAATCGCCAGATGGAAAGTCACGAAAAGGCGCGAGAGGTCGTCGAGAAGGGCATCCTCGGGCCGATCACACTGGTCGAAACGACGACGAACCGGAACGACAAGTGGGGCGCCTGGGTGTGGGACATCCACGAGGATGGCAACCCGCGGACGATCGACTGGGAACTGTTCCAGGAGGCGGCGGCGAACAAGGTCCCGTTCAGCCTTGAGCGCTTCTTTCGCTGGCGGTGCTGGTACGACTACGGAACGGGGCTCGCGGGTGACCTGCTGTCGCACGAATACGATGCGATCAACCAGGTCCTGGGCCTCGGCATACCTCACTCGGCGACGGCGTCCGGTGGCATCTACTTCTTCAAGGACGGCAGGGACGTCCCGGACGTGTGGCAGGCGGTCTTCGAGTATCCGGACCGGGACATGACCCTCGTGTACAGCGCTACGCTGGCCAACGGGCGCAATCGCGGGATCGTCATGATGGGCCACGACGCTTCGATGGAAGTGGGCACGCGGCTCAAGGTCACGGCGGACGGGTCGTCCACCCGCTACAAGGACATGCTGGAGGAGGGCATGGTGAAGACCGACCGGCCCATGCTCACCTACCAGAGCGGCTTCAAGGGCGTGGACGCGGTCACCACCCCGACGCAGGAGTACTTCGCGAGCCGTGGGCTCCTGTTCACCTATCGGGGCGGGAAGCGGGTCAGCACGTACTACCTGCACCTGCGGGAGTGGCTGAACGCGATCCGGTACGGCGGCGACACGAGCTGCAACATCGACCGCGGGATCGAGGAAGCGATCACCTGCCACATGGCCACGAAGTCCTATCTCGAGGGTCGCCGGGTGACGTGGGATCCGTTCCAGCGCAAGATCGTGTGAGGACCGCATGAGCCAGGAATCGGCGGTTCCGCCGGCGCGGGGAAACGGTGGCGGGGCCCGGGGTCGGAAGATCCAGCTCGGCGCCATGATGTTCCTGCAGTACGCGATCTGGGGCGCGTGGGCCCCGGTGCTTGCCTCGCATCTGTTCGACAACCTCGGTTTCAGCGGCGTTCAGGCAGGATGGATCTTCGCGCTGTTGCCGCTGGCGACGATCATCGCACCGATCGTCGGTGGACAGGTCGCCGACCGGTACTTCTCGACCGAGAGGGTCATCGGATTCCTGGCGTTCACGGGCGGCGCGATCATGATCGTCGTCGCCCGTACCTCGAACTTCGACGCGATGTTCGTGCTCATGCTGGTGTACTGCCTCCTCTACGCCCCCGCCCTGGCGCTCACCAACTCGATC
>CBDTYP010000530.1:0-1634 GCA_965364645.1 uncultured Gammaproteobacteria bacterium
GGTCGGCGAACGCCACGGGCGGGACGTCATCTGGCGGCCCTATCTGATGGGCGTCGCCATGAAGATCACGGGCGCGACGCCGCTCGTGACCCGGGAGATGATCGGCAAGTACGCCGCCATCGATATCCCACGCTCGGCGCGCCGTTACGGCGTCGCCTACAACGAGCCGCCGCCGCCCTTCCCGCTAGCCAGCATCGCGGCCTGCCGCACCTTCTATTGGATGGCGGATCGGGATCCCCTCCAGGCGCGGGACTTCGCCCGGCGCGTCTACGCGGCGCTCTTCATCGACGGGCGCAACATCAGCGAGCCGGACGTGGTGGTGGACATCGCGACCGTCGCCGGCGCCGGCGCGGACGAGACCCGGGCGGCGCTCGGAAGTCAGGCCGTCAAAGATCGTCTGCGCCAGGAAACGGACGACGCCATCGCGAGCGGCGTCTTCGGATCGCCCTACTTCATCGTCGACGGCGAACCCTTCTGGGGCAACGACCGCATCGGCGATCTGGATAAGTGGCTGGAAACGGGCGGTTGGTGATCGCCTGCTGACATGCCGATCCTCGAAACCAACATCGACTCCCGCAGCGACGCATTCCGCGCCAACGCGATGGCCATGGAATCCCTGGTGTCGGATCTCCGTGCCAAGGTCGACGGCATCTCCCAGGGTGGGGGCGAGCGGGCCCGTGAGCGCCACGTCGCCCGGGGCAAGCTCCCCGTGCGTGAACGCATCCGCCTGCTGCTGGACGCCGGCTCCCCCTTTCTCGAGCTCTCCCAGCTCGCGGCGTTCGAAGTCTACGACGACGACGTCCCGGCGGCGGGAATCGTCACCGGTATCGGCCGAGTCGCCGGGCGCGAGTGTGTCGTCATCGCCAACGACGCCACGGTGAAAGGCGGCACCTACTATCCCATCACCGTAAAGAAACACCTCCGCGCCCAGGCCATCGCCGAAGAAAACCGTCTGCCCTGCATCTATCTCGTGGACTCCGGCGGCGCCAACCTGCCGAACCAGGATGAGGTATTTCCCGATCGCGAGCACTTCGGGCGCATCTTCTACAACCAGGCCAACATGTCGGCGATGGGCATCGCGCAGATCGCCGTCGTCATGGGATCCTGCACCGCGGGCGGCGCCTACGTGCCCGCCATGTCCGACGAGAGCATCATCGTGCGCGGCGTCGGCACGATCTTCCTCGCGGGACCGCCGCTCGTGAAAGCCGCGACCGGTGAAGAGGTGAGCGCGGAAGACCTCGGCGGCGCCGACGTCCACAGCCGCACCTCCGGCGTCACGGACCACATGGCCGCGGACGACCCCCACGCGCTCGGCATCGCGCGCCGTGCCGTGCGCCATCTGGGTGGCGCCAAGTCACCGACGCTGTCGCCCCACGCGCCCGAGGCGCCGCTCCACGACCCGGCGGATCTCTTTGGGCTCATCCCCTCGGACGTGCGCGTTCCCTACGACGTGCGCGAAGTCATCGCGCGGGTCGTCGACGCGTCGGACTTCGACGAGTTCAAGCAGCTCTACGGCACGACCCTCGTGACCGGCTTCGCCCGTATCCACGGATATCCTGTCGGCATCGTCGCCAACAACGGCATCCTGTTCTCCGAGTCCGCGCTGAAGGGCGCGCACTTCATCCAGCTCTGCA
>CBDTYP010000531.1:0-1617 GCA_965364645.1 uncultured Gammaproteobacteria bacterium
TTCGCGTTGTGCTCGGTCGAGTGATGATGGTAGCTGTTGCCGCCGTCCTTCTTCGCCTCCGCCATGGCGGCGCCGGCGTTTGCGAGCAACGCGTCGGTGGTGTCGCCGTCTCCCGGGGATACCGTGATGCCGATGCTCGCGGTGATGTTCACCTCGCGGCTGCTGACATGAAATGGCTTCTCGAGCGCAGAGAGCAGCCTTCGCGACAGGAGATCCGCGACCTCGACATGGGGCAGGTTCGGGATCATCAACGCGAACTCGTCGCCATCGACTCGGGACAGCGCGATCCTCTCCTCGGGCGCGCCCGACAACCCGGGCAGATCGCTCTCGCGGGTGTGCTCTTCGAGCGCCGCCGCGACGGCCTGCAGCAGGGCGTCGCCGACCTCGGTGCCGAGGGAGTCATTCACCTGCTGGAAGCGATCGAGGCCGATCAGGAGCAGCGCGCACTCGCTGGATGACTCGCCGAGATCCGAGAGGATCTGCGATGATCGCTCCAGGAACAGTCGTCGATTCGGCAGACCGGTCAGCTCGTCGAAGTTCAACAGCCGGTCCTGGTGGGCCTTCGCCGTCAGCGTGTTCCGAACCCGCAGCGAGAGCTCGCTCGGGTCGACGGGCTTGCCGAGCACGTCGGTGGCGCCGAGGCCGAGCGCGACCAGCTTGGTGGCCGAGTCCGAGGCGCCGGTCAGGACGATGGCGGGGATGTGCCTGAGGGAATCCTCGGCCCGCATGCCGTTCAGGATATCGAGCCCGGTGACCTCCGGCATGTTGACGTCCAGCAGCACGACGTCGGGCTTGCTCTCGGTCAGGAGCTCCAGCGCGCGGGGGGACTCTGTGGTCTCGACGAACTTGTGATAGCCCGCTTCCTGGAGAACGCTCTTCAGGATGTCGACGATGATGGGCTCGTCGTCGACCAGCATGATGGTGGCGTCCCGGGTCGCCTCGAAGCGAGGGTCGGGCGCCTTGTCCTCCCCGTTGTCGACCGCTGCCGGGGACGGCTGGGGAGCGGTCTCCGCCGGGTCCTGGGGAGCCTTCTCGGAGTCGGGGGACGCGCCGGTTTCCATGGGGCTATAAATATGTGTGCGGCGCCGGGAGGCGGGCTCAAGATGTCACTCCTGAAGCATAGCCCCGCGGCGCTGCGGCGTCGGAAATCGATGGTGAAACCGGTCACAGGGCGGGAGTTTTACCCACGTATCCGCCCGTCGGCGGGCGGAAAAACCGGGAACGAGACGTGTCGGGGACGGCTGCCCGTCCCCGACCGACAGTACGGTGGCGCTAGGCGGGTGCGGGTGCGGCGTCAGAGCCGCCGGATTCGCCCTCTTTGCGCGCCCGGCGGGCTGCCATGGCGAGCATGACGAAGGCCCACCCGCTGAACATCATCTCGATGCCGAACAGGAGGCCGATCACCCACATCGCGCTGTCGGGGAACTGCGCGCCCACGTAGATGGCCAGCACGAGAGACATGATCCCGCTGAATGTCACCCAGCCCCGCTGGGGCAGATTCTCCGCGCGGATGGCGAGGATGATCTTGAAGATGCCGGAGACGATGAAGTAGACCAGCACGGTCATCGTGAGGGCCAGGAGCCCGGCGACGGGTCGCGTTATCATCATGATGCCGAC
>CBDTYP010000532.1:0-1596 GCA_965364645.1 uncultured Gammaproteobacteria bacterium
CCAACTCACACCGCGTGGGGATTGGATCTCGGCGAGGGGGACCGAGGCTCCTCCCACCGCCGGGATCTTCTCGAGGCGAGTCTCGCCGCTGACGTACACGATCCATTCACCGTCGTGGGAGAAGGCGGGCCATGCTCCACCCTCGGTACCGGCGAGCGGTCGGGGCTCGAAGTCGTCGAGATCGCGCACCCAAAGACGGGTCTTGTCGGACGTTTCTCCCTCGCCGACGTAGACGAGACGATCTCCGTTCGGCGAAAGCGCCAGCGACCCGAGCGTGCCTCCGAGAAGGCGATAGACGAGGAAGCTGTCGTCCGGGAATGCGATCGACAATCGCCGGTCGTCGCTCGTGGGGGCGGGCGCCGTCGGAGCCAGCGCGTTCCAGGCCAGGATCGCAGCGACGACGGCCAGGGCTGCCGCGAGGACCCATGGGGCCCGTGACGCCGTCGCCGGAATCGCCGGCGCGTCTCGAGCCGGCTCTTCTTCCGCGTACTTACCGGCGAGCACTTCCTCGATGAGGATCCGCGCATCCGCCGCGCCGGACTGCCGGTTCTCCCGGTCCTTCGTGAGACAGCGCCGCAGCAGGCGCCGGATCGGTGGAGGGGTCTCCGCGGGCAGGATCGACCAGTCCGGCTCTTCCTTGAGGATGCCCGCCAGCGCGTCAGAGACCGTCTCGCCGCCGAAAGGCCTGCGTCCGGTCAGCATCTCGTAGAGCATGCATCCGAAGGACCAAAGGTCCGTGCGCCGATCGACCTCGCGTCCGCGCACCTGCTCGGGGCTCATGTAGGCAGCGGTGCCGAGAATCATCCCGTGCGCGGTACCCGCCGAGGTGACCGTCGGCGACATCGACAGGCTCGTCGATCCCTGGCTCCCGGGAGCGTCGATCATCTTGGCTAGGCCGAAGTCGAGTACCTTCAGCGTGCCCGTGTCGTCCACGACCACGTTCGCCGGTTTCAGATCGCGATGCACCACGCCACGCTCGTGGGCGGCTTCGAGGGCCTGCGCGATACGCCGGGCGAATCCGAGAGCCTCTCGCATCTCGATCGCGCCGCACTTGATGCGGGCGGCGAGATCCTCACCGGAGACCAGTTCCATCGCGATGAAGCGCGTATCCCCGTCCTGGTGCAACCCGTGAACCGCCGCAACGTTGGGATGGCTCAACGAGGCCAACACGCGCGCTTCGCGCTCGAAGCGCGCCAGTCGCTCGGGGTCCGCGCCGAACGCCTCGGGAAGGACCTTGATGGCAACTTCACGCCCGAGGTTCGTGTCGGCGGCGCGCCACACCACGCCCATTCCGCCCTCGCCGATCTTGTCGACGATGCGGTAGTGCAGCACGGTCCGGTCGGGCTTCAGTGTCATCCGCCAATTCTACCCTTACGCCAGCCAGCTTGGCCCGTCGAACCCGCGTTCTTGTCGACAGTCGGTTTCGCGAAGGGCGTCCAAGGCCTTGGTGCCGGAGACAGGACTCGAACCTGTACTCCCTTGCGGGAAGGGGATTCTAAGTGCCTATGCGCAAGGGGTTTAAAGCGACAATATCCCCGTGGACACATGAGCGGCCCGTCCCGTGACAGGTCGACATCAACAATCGAGCTCTCCGCG
>CBDTYP010000533.1:0-1584 GCA_965364645.1 uncultured Gammaproteobacteria bacterium
GCCGTCGCGCACTTGTCTGCCACTATCGCCGCGAGCGTAGTCGTCAGCTAGGAGAGTGACCCAAGACGCGCCCATTTTGTAGGATGGCGTCATGGGTGGTGAGATCGGGTTCAAGGGTTACACGCCGGGCCAAGGGGAGCTTCTGCCGTCGTACACGGCCGAGGCTCTGGATCCCTCGGATCCGGCATTCTTCGTGGACGAGGTGGTCGAGGGCCTGGACCTGAGCGCCTTCGAGCGGCGCTACTCGGCGACCGGGGAGCATGCCTACCCGCCGCGGATGCTGCTGAAGCTGTGGCTGTTCGGTGCCCTCGCCGGGGTGTACAGCGGCCGGGAGATCGCTCGGAGGCTGCACTACGACCTGCGGTTCCGGTTCCTGGCGGGGGAGCTGCGGCCGGACTTCCGGACGATCAACCGGTTCCGGATGGTGCACGCAGAAGACTTCCGGGAAGTGCTTCGGGAGACGGTGCGGATCGCCCGGGAGGCGGGTCTGGCGAAGCTCGGCCGGGTGGCGATCGACGGGACGAAGCTGCGGGCGAACACGTCGCGCCACAAGGCGATGAGCCGGGGTCGGATGGACGAGGCGGAGGCACAGCTCGACGACGAGATCGCTCAGATCCTGATGCAGATCGAGGAGCAGAACGCGGCGGAGGACGAGGAGCACGGGGACGACGACGGGGGTGGCGGTCTTCCGGAGGAGCTTCGGAGCCGCGAGGCGCGCCGCGAGCGGATCCGGGCAGCGCGCGAGCGGCTGGAGCAGGAGAAGGGCGAGAGGCTCGAGGATCGGCATCAGAAGAGCTTTGCGGACCTCGACGCCAACATGATGAAGACGGGCGAAGGCTCCCTGACCTACTGCTACAACGCGCAGGCGGCGGTAAGCGAGGACGGGATCATCGTGGCGACGGAGCTCTCGACGACACCCCGGGACGAGGCGTCGTTGGAGCCCGTCCTCGACGAGGTCGAGGCGAACACGGGCGAGCGCCCAGCGCAGGTGCTGGCGGACAGTGGCTACCTGTCCGAGAAGACCTTGGAGGCCATGGAGCGGCGCGGGCAGAAGTGCTTGATCGCCGTAGGACGCGAAGGGAAGAAGCCAAAGTGGCCGGGGAAGCCCCTGAGCCAGAAGATGCATCGCATGCTGCGGCTGCCCTGGGCCCAGGATCTCTATGCCCACCGCAAGACCCAGGGCGAGCGGCCCTTCGCGGTGATCAAGGGGCCCATGCAGTTCAAGCAGTTCAGGCTGCGGACGAAGCGCAAAGCCCGGGGCGAGTGGGACCTCGTGGCCTCGGCCTTCAATCTCGCAGCCCTCTGGAGGGCACAACCCGCGTGAGGGCACTCGATCCTCGCCCTCCGGACCCACGGCGGTCCGACCCGACCGGAATCCCCGCCGGGACCTGCTCCGCCTAAACCTGATCACGTCTGCACGAGCGCGTCTCGGGTCAGGCTCCTAGTCCTGGAATAAGCGCTCACGTCCGCCAGATCGCGCTGGAGTGCCGCAGCCGTGGTCGTTCGCGGCGTTCTCGAAGCGGAGCCTGGCCGTAGTCAGGTGAGCATTCGAGAAGGCCGCGAACGGCCGCGGATGCGGTGCTC
>CBDTYP010000534.1:0-1565 GCA_965364645.1 uncultured Gammaproteobacteria bacterium
CTACAATTCCATGGGTGTGCTGATTCTGAACACGCTCGAGGTGGCGGACGTGCCGGGTGTTATTAAAGCGGCGCCCGAGGACCTTGCCGACTCGGCGGAGCGCCTGGAACAGATCCTCGAGCCCTACTGGTCCGAGGTCGCGTGACGGGCGCGGAGGGCGACGGGGAGCAGCCCCGGCTCAGCGACGACAGCCGTCTCGAGTGCCGGATCTGCTGGTACGTGTACGATCCGGCGGAGGGCGATCCCGTGGAGCAGATACCGCCCGGCACGCCGTTTCTCGAGCTGCCCGGGCACTGGCGGTGCCCGCAATGCGACGCGGAGCCGAGCGCGTTCCTGCCCGTGGAGGGCTGAAATGAGGGTCAAGGTTGCGGATCTTGTCGCGCGCTACGAGGCGATCTACCGGGAGCGCATGCGGGACCTGCCGATAGTCAATCCCGTGCTTGCCGTCGAGGCCGTCGGTTTCGAGCAGTGGGAAGACCAGGACCTCGGCGTGCTGATCACGCCGTGGTTCATGAACCTCGTGCTGCTGCCGGATTCGCGGCGGCTTGCCGACCTCCCCCAGGGCGAGCGGGTCGAGTGCCGCTTTCCCTCCGGCCCCTGCGAGCTGACGGTTTACCAGGACGAGGAGCTCGGAAGCTACCTGGCCGCCGTCCTGTTCCGCACGGTAGCCGATTTCCCGGACCAGGACGTTGCGCGAGCGGTTGCGGAAGAGGCGCTCGCGAACGTCCTCGCCGAGCCATCCGGAAAGGATGCCGGCAAGATGAGCCGCCGCGGCCTGCTCACGGGGCTGCGAGCGTCCTGATGCACGAATTGTCCGTCTGCCTGTCCCTGCTCCGGGAAGTGGAGCGAATCGCCCGGGAGAACAACGCGGGCCGGGTGACCCGGATCGTCGTGACCGTGGGCCCGCTATCGGGTGTCGAGGCCGATCTCCTCAGGAACGCTTATCCCCTGGCGGTTGCCGGCACCATTGCCGAGGATGCCGAGTTCCATATCGACGTTGCCGGTATCGTTGTGCAATGCACCCAGTGCGGGGCGGAGTCTTCCGCCAGGCCCAACCGCCTGCTCTGTGGCGAATGCGGGGATTACAGGACCCGGCTCGTGAGCGGCGACGAAATGGTGCTGCAGAGCCTCGAGCTCGACGACATCGGTTCCGCTACGGCGGGTTGACCGTCTTGGTCCCGTCTCCTTCCTGACGCGCCAGCGCGAGCTTCAGCCATGGCGGTGCGATCAGGGTCGTCACGATCACCATCAGGGCGATGGCAGCGAAGATCGAATCGTCGATGACGCCGAGCGTCCGCCCGATCGCCGCGAATACCAGGCCGACTTCGCCGCGTGGCACCATGCCGATCCCGATCACCCAGCGCGAGGAAGACCGGAATGCCCCGAGCCCGCTGGCCAGCTTGCCGACGATCGCGGCAACGAGCAGGCCGGCTGCGAGGATCACCACCGGCCATGAGAGGAAGGTCTCGAACTTGACCTGGATGCCGATGAGGATGAAGAAGATGGGCACGAGGATGACCTCGAGCGGCATGATCAGCTCGCGGATGCTGACGACGCGCTCGTTT
>CBDTYP010000535.1:0-1553 GCA_965364645.1 uncultured Gammaproteobacteria bacterium
GGAGCGAGCTTGCTCGCGAATGAGGCCCCATTCGCGAGCAAGCTCGCTCCTACAGGAGGCAGGAGGCGCGTTTCAGGCCCTGTTTTTCTTCTCAGCCGCCTTTGTTGCGGCGGACTTCCTTGACGACGGCGCGGGAGAGTTGGCGGATGTCGGTGTCGTAGAGCACCAGGCGGCCGCCGGCGCTCACGGCGGAGATGGCCACGATGCTGGCCACCAGCATCATCAGCAGCACCAGGAACCAGCCTGCGAAGTAGGAGAGGCGCAGGTTGGCGCTGGCGTCGGGCGCGGCTGCCGCCGTCTCGGCCTCGCCTTCGGCCTCCGCGCCGGAGAGCGTGAAGATCTTGTCGAGATTCGATCCCTGCTCGATGGCGAGCGCGAAGCGATCGATGCGCTGGGGCTCCTGATAGAGCATCCACGCCTCGTGGAGGATGACCACGGCCGCGCCGATGCCGACCACGAGAAAGCAGAGGCCGAGCAGACGCACGAGCACCGCGAGCAGCTGCTGGATGATGCCCAGCGAGCGCGGCGGGGACTCCCTGAGAAGCAGGTCGTACTCGCGGTAGCCGCCGCCGGAAACCATCTCCGGCTCCGCCTCCGGCGCGGGGGGCGGTCGATCCCGCACGTCCCTCCGCGTCGCCTTCAATTCCCCGAGTGGCGGAACCCGTTCATGCTCGGTCACGCTGCAATACTCCCGTCAGACATCCGAATCCTCCGGCGGCCTTCACGAGCTCGCTGGCCGCTACGGTTACGCATTCTATCCCGTGCCGCTCGTAGAATTCCTGCACCTTTGTGTAACCGGCTTCTACCAGAATACGCCGCGGCCCCAGGGTCACGAAGTTGACGGCGCGATTCATCTGGTAGTCGTCCACCTCTGGCAGGAAGATCACCTCCATGCCCCGCTCCCGGCACGCCTGCACCACCACGTGGGGCGTGCGGCGGGGCCAGGCGACGGCGAGATCCTGGTCGACGATACGCAGCAGCCCCATGAGATGCATGGTGCCGTAGGGCAGATCCGCGGGGATGACGTCCACCTGCATGTCCGCCAGCACCTCGGCGATCTGGGCGATGCCCCGGGGATTGGTGCGAAGCCCATGGGCGACGGCGACGGTCCTCGCGTCCAGCCAGGCCGCGTCGGCGCCCTCGAAGGTGCCCTCGCCGCTGACGCTCCTGAGTATCGGCACGCCCAGATCCGCGAGGCGCCGGGCCACCTCGCGCTCCTCGCCGGCGCGCACGGTGGATGCGGGTCGCGCCAGGATCGCGCCCTGGGGCGTGAGGAAGACCAGGTCGGCGCAGAACATCTGATTGGGGCGCGGCGCCGTCGTCGGCTCCACCATGTGCACCGCCACCTGCGCGTCCCGGTAGGCCTGGGCCAGCGCGTCGTGCTCCTCGCCGGCCCTGGCGACGTCGATGGGTGCGAGCATCTGCACCTCCTCGGGGTTGGCCGAGGCCTCGAGCTCGGCGCCCGGACGATGCAGCAGCACCGATTTCAGCGTGCGCCACTCGCTGTCGATGCCGCACGCCGCCCACACGCCACCGAGCTCGGTCTCGAGGCC
>CBDTYP010000536.1:0-1546 GCA_965364645.1 uncultured Gammaproteobacteria bacterium
CCTGGGTCTCGGGTCAGGTTCTCGGGATCGACGGCGGCCTCGCAACGTTGCGCGGAAAAGCACGGGTATGAGTACGTCGCTGTTGCTCGCAACAAGTGCGCGCATCGCAGGAGAATGACAACATGGATCGAACGGTTGCTATCACTGGAGCAACGGGTTTCGTCGGACGAGCGGTGGTTGAGCGCCTCTTGAGCGAGCCGGACCTCGCTCTCCGCTGCCTGGTGCGCCAGCAGAGCGACACCGCCTTTCTAGATGGCGCTGGTCCTCGCGTGAGCCTCGTTCGGGGCGACGTTACGGACCCCGGATCCCTCTCCGAGCTGGTAGAGGGAGCTTGGGGTGTCGTGAACCTTGCCGGTACACGCGACTTCTGGAGTCGGTCGCGGCAGGACTACTACGCGCTCAACGAGCGAGGAGCCGAAAATGTGTTCCATGCGGCCCTCGAAGCGGATTGCGAGAAGGTCGTCCAAGTGAGCACGCCACTCGCGTTCGGAATGCCGGAACAGTCTCCCTTCGATGAGACCAGCGCGCCTGGGCCCCACGCGAGCGACTATGCCCGGAGCAAGTATCGCGGAGACCAGGCGGGGTGGCGTCTCCATCGGGAAGAAGGCTTGCCGCTTACCGTCGTCCACCTGGCCGCCGTCATCGGAGCCGGCGATCCAAGGCCCACGATGGAGATCCGCCGTGCGGCCAAGGGCCGACTGCCCGTGCTGGTCGGCGCGGAAGCGACCTTCACCTACCTCTATCTGAAGGATGCGGCAGAAGCGATCGGGCGCGCGCTGCTTCACGACGGAACGGTGGGTCGTAGCTATCTGATCGGCGCGGAGCGAGCTACGACCCGCGAATACTTCGGGATGATCGGCGAGCTGGCCGGTGTCTCCATCCCCAGCTTGAACGTGCCCGAATCGTACGTTCTACCCCTTGCCCGCGCCCTGGAGCAGGTGGCCCGCTGGACTGGGGTTCGATCGCCGATCCCCGTGGATGTACTCGAGACCTCGGCAGCGGGATCACTGCTGTTCGAGGCGAAGCGATCCGAGCGCGAGCTCGGCATGGCCTATACGCCCCTTCGACTCGCCCTCAGCGAGGCCGTGGAAGAGATCAGGAAGACTCCATCCAAGCGGAGTTATAGAGCCCGATGACACGCAAACTACGCGCAGCACCCGAAGTGCTGAGCCTGCTCGGTCACACGGCAGCGACTCTCTATACATCATCGGCCGAGGTCCGGAACGGTCTGGTGAACAGCGCGGCCATCGCCGTAGCCAAGGCCGGCACCGACCGGCTCGGCCGGACTCGGGTTCTCGGGATCGACGGCGGCCTAGAAACGCCACTCGGGATGGCACGGGCGTGAGCGCGCTAAGCCAGACGATCGTGATCGTCGGTGCCGGCGTTTCCGGCCTGTGCTGTGCGATCCACCTGCAGGAACGAGGCCTGCGGGTTCTCGTCCTCGAGGCGGACGACGAGGTGGGGGGTCGCGTGCGCACCGATTGCATCGATGGCTTCCTGCTCGACCGGGGCTTTCAGGTTCTCCTGACGGCCTACCCGGAAGCCA
>CBDTYP010000537.1:0-1526 GCA_965364645.1 uncultured Gammaproteobacteria bacterium
CGAGACTGGCGCGCGTCAGTCTGACGATCGCCCGAGAATCAGATCCGACGCCTTCTCGCCTATCATCAGCGAGGCCGCGTTCAGATTCGCCGACAGCATGGTCGGCATGGTCGAAGCGTCGACCACCCTCAGGCCCTCCAGGCCGTGGACCCTGAGCTGATCGTCGACCACGGCCTGCGGGTCCGTGGCGGGCCCCATGCGGCAGGTTCCCGAAGGATGGAACGTCGTCGTCCCCCGTTCCTTCGCGGCACCCATCAGCTCGTCGTCGCTCCGCACCTGGGGGCCGGGGAAGTCCTCCCGCAGGTAGTAGGGCTGCAGAGGGTCGGATGCGAGCAGCTTGCGCGCAAGCTTCATGCCGGAGAGGAGGACTCGCCGATCGAACTCCTCGGCCAGGTAGTTCGGTTGAATGATCGGCGCGTCGAAAGGGTCCGCGCTGCACGCGCGGACATAGCCTGAGCTCTCGGGACGCTGCTGCCAGCACGCGACGGTCATGCCAGGCTCGCGCTCGAGCTTGCCCTGAACGCCTTCGAGGTAGCTCGCGGGGGTGAAGGTCATCTGAAGATCGGAGTTCTTCGTCGACTCGCTCGAATGCCAGAAGCAGTAAACCAGTGTCGGACTGAGAGAGAGGATGCCCTTGCGCGTGAACATCCACTTGGCGATCTGTCCGACGAGCCTCGTGCCCCTGGCCAACTCGTTGATGGTTTCGATGTTCTTCACCCGCGCGACGAATCGCGGCGCGTAGTGATCCCGCAGATTCTCGCCGACCCCCGGAAGTGCGTGCTTCACCTCGATGCCGAGCGACGACAGGAGTGTCTGCGGACCGATTCCGGAGAGCTGGAGCAACTGGGGTGAGTTGTACGTGCCGCCCGACAGTATCACCTCGCGCCGGGCGCGAACCTCCCGCGTCGATCCGTTGCGCCCGCCGACCCTGTAGCGGACGCCGACGGCGCGCTTCCCGTCCAGCAGGATCTCCGTCCCATGGGCCCGGGTGCGGACCTCGAGATTCTTCCGCTTCGACGCCGGATGCAGAAACACGCGGGCCGCGCTGACCCGCCGGCCCTTGAAAATGGTCCGCTGGGCGTAGGAGATGCCCTCCTGGGTACTGCCGTTGTAGTCGGGATTGCGCGGGATGCCGTGTTGAACGGCGCCCTCGATGAAAGCCTCGCACAGGGGATGGCGCCAGTCGATGTCGGTGACGATAAGCTCGCCATCCCTGCCGCGGTAGGCGTCGTCGCCCGGGCCAATGCGCCGCTCCATCCGCCGAAAGTAGGGCAACACGTCCGCGTAGCTCCAGCCCCGGTTGCCCTGCTGGGCCCATGTGTCGAAATCCATCGCCTGGCCGCGGTTATAGATGTGTCCGTTGATGGAACTCGAGCCGCCCAGGGTCTTGCCCCGGGGCGCGTGGATCCGCCGCCCACCCGTCCAGTCGCCGGGCTCCATGCTGTAGTTCCAGTTGACGCGGCCATCGTAGAAGGTCTTGATGAAGCCGGCCGGGATGTGGATGAAGGGGTGCCAGTCCCGGCCCC
>CBDTYP010000538.1:0-1509 GCA_965364645.1 uncultured Gammaproteobacteria bacterium
CTGAAGGATGCAATCTCCCTTGCTAATCTTCCGCACGCCCTGACCTTCGTACTCGAACTTCGCCCACCCGTTGACGACATAGACGAACTGGAAGTCACACTCGTGGATGTGCCACTGCTGTACTTCGTCTTTGGTTTCCTGGCCGTTGTGACGAATCAGATGCGCGACGTAGTCACCGCCCGTCCCCTCCTTGGTACCCAGGTCGCGGTACTCGAAGATATCGCGCAGCCCCGGCGTCCATTCCGCTTTCTCGGCCTCATTGTGGACGAACGTCCAGTCATCGCGATTGATCAAGTCTCCCATGAATCTCTCCTCTTGTCGGGCTCTGCAGTCATTGTACTCAAATTATCCCCTTTTCCCGATAGGGCCTGTTCTCGATTACCCGGCGGTATCCGAAGCAGGAGAGGTCGATGGTCTGATACCGGTCGTGGAGTATCAGCTCCGCCAGGCCCCGGCCGGTGGCGGGCGCGTGCATGATACCGTGTCCCGAGAACCCGTTTGCCAGGACGAAATTCTCCAACCCGCCCTCCCAGCGCCCGAGAATGGGTGAATAGTCCAGTCGACTGCGCGCGTAGTGCCCCCGCCAGCTGCGTTCCAGTCGAAGCTCCTCCATCGCCGGGATGCGCTCGGCAAGTGCCGGCCAGACCACACTCTCGAAATGGGTCGGTGATACATCGAAGTTCCACCCGGGCGACTCGGACCAGTCGGGCACGCCGCCGATGTAGCCGTTGCCCTCCGGGCGAAAGGCGAGGTCGGTCTCGGTTTTCAAGAACGGCAGGGGCTCGATCTCCTTTGCACAGCGCAGGTAGTAGCTCTCCCGGGACATCGGTTCTACCGGCAGATCCAGACCGATCATGGCGGAAAGTTCCGCGCACCAGGCGCCGCACGCGTTGACGAATACATCGGCGCCGACACTCTCGCCGTTCGCGAGCTCGGCGCTGCGTACAGCCGTGTCGTCGGCGATGAGTGCCCTTACCTCATCTTTTATGTAGGTCACGCCGAGTGCCTGTGCTCCGCGTCTGAGTCCCATCAAGGCCGCGCTCGGATCGATCCATGCATCCTGATCGGAGAGTACCGCCAGGTCCACGCCGATCGTGGATATGGATGGGAACCTGCGCGCGAGCGATTCGGGAGTCAGCAACTCGGCCTGTACGCCCATCGACTCCTGCAGGTGGAAGTTCTCCTCCATCTGTGCGGCGCCACCGTTGTCAGAGACGAACAGGTATCCTTGCCGGCGGAAGCTGATGTCGGCCGCGAAAGCTTCCACGGCAATCTCGGTTGAGAAGTTGCGATAGAATTCCAGCCCGTAGCTCGCCATCTGGATGTTCTCGGGCAGGCTGAAGAGTCGCCGTATCCCGCCGTTCGATCTGGAGGTAGCGGCATGCTCGTAGGTCGGATCCCGCTCGATGACGACGATCCCGGCCGCTGGATCATCGCGCGCCAGATGGTACGCGACGCTCGAGCCGATAATCCCACCTCCGATAACTGCAACGTCAGCCTGCATTCTCA
>CBDTYP010000539.1:0-1508 GCA_965364645.1 uncultured Gammaproteobacteria bacterium
AAGCAGAGCACTCGCATCGTGTCGCGCCGCCTAACGGACTGGGCGCTCAGCTGCGTGGCACAGGCCGCCGACGGTCGCCGAGACACCCAAGTCTCAATGCATGGAGGCTACCAGGACCGATTGAAGTGCGCTGTGCCACGTCAGCTGCAGCGGCTTGTTGGGCCGCGTGCAGCGTGTCGCAGCCTGGCTCCCGTTCTTCCGAAAGGCGGCGTTGAACCCCTTGGCGGTGCAAGGCCTCCTGCCGGAAGAGGTGGCCAGGCGCGGGCGTCTACGCCGCGTTTGCACGAGTTGGCACCAGGCGAAGGGTGCTCGGCCCGCGAACGACCAGTGACTGGATGAGCTGGGTCTCGCGGTCTTGCCGCTCGAGGTGAGCCAGCTCCGGCACCAGCGCCTCGAGGGCCACTTTCGCCTCGAGGCGCGCCAGCGAAGCCCCTAGGCAGAAGTGCGGACCGAACCCGAAGGCCAGGTGACCCTTCTCGCGGCGATGAATGTCGAAGCGGTCGGGGTCTTCGAACTGGCGCTCGTCGCGGTTCGCGGAGGCGAGGAGCACGGCGACGTGGGAATCCTCTTCGAGCCGCGTCCCCGCGAGCTCGACATCCCGAGCCACCCGACGGATCAAGAACTGGATCGGAGACTCGAAGCGCAGAGCCTCCTCGATCATCGCTGGCACGAGTTCGGGGCGCTCGTTCAGCTCCGCGACGGTCTCCGGATGATCGAGGAGGGTGCGCGTAGCGTTGCCGATCAGGTTGGTCGTGGTCTCGTTGCCCGCGATGAGGAGCAGGCTCACGAATTGGGCCACCTCGCGGTCGTCCAATGACTCACCATGCCGCTCGTCCACGAGCACGCTGATGAGGTCGTCCGCGGGCTTCCGCCGGCGCTCCTGAACGACGCCTCGCAAGTAGCGGTGGAGCCCCGTCATGGCTTGCAGCAGCCTGCCGACTGACACTCCGGCCAGGCCGCTGGAGGTGCCGGCGACGATCTCGTCGCTCCAATGCTTGAACTGGGCGCGTTTCTCAGTCTCGATCCCGAGCATCTCCGCGATGACCGTGATGGGCAACGGGATCGCGAGATCGTGGACGACGTCGAAGGACCCGCCGCCCGCGAGTCGCGACATGCAGCTAGCAACGATTTCGCGTATCCGCGCGTCCCACCCCTGAATTCGCCGCGGCGTGAATCCGCGGTTCACGATGGAGCGGAGCGCGCCGTGTTGGGGAGCGTCCATGTTGAGCAGCGCCGTCGACACGCTTCGACCTCTCAGGAGGCTCAGCGGGTTGATTCGACTCGCCATCATGAATCGAGCGACAGGCACGAGATCAGTCAGACGGAGGCGCAGACCGCGCTTGACGAGGATCTCGGCGGCATCCACGGACGAGAAGTCCTCCGGTGTGCACAGCACCTGGGCCACGTCCTCGTAGCGCGAGACGCACCACAGCCCCGATTGCGGCGCCCAGTGCACCGGTGCCTCGTCCCGGAGCTTCCGGTAGGTCTCGTAGGGGTCGGTCCAGTGG